>JBMLRS010000035.1:0-13823 GCA_049240905.1 Elsteraceae bacterium | reverse complement strand
CGCGCGCAATTGATCAGCCGCACGCCCGGCTTCATCTTGGCGAAGGCCTCCTTGTTCAGGATGTCGCGCGTCTCAGCCGTCAGCGGCGTATGCAGGGTGATGAAATCGGCGCGGGCCAGAAGCTGATCCAGCTCCGCCCGCTCGATGCCGAGATCCGCCGCGCGCTCGACCGAGAGGAAGGGATCGAACGCGATCACCTTCATCTTCAGGCCCAGCGCGCGATCGGCGACGATGGTGCCGATATTGCCGCAGCCGATGACGCCCAGGGTCTTGCCGGTCAGCTCCACCCCCATGAAGCGGGATTTCTCCCACTTGCCGGCCTGGGTCGAGCGGTCGGCGGCGGGCAATTGACGGGCGAGCGCGAACATCAGGGCGATGGCGTGCTCCGCCGTGGTGATCGAGTTGCCGAAGGGCGTGTTCATCACCACGACGCCGGCCTTGGTGGCGGCGGCGACGTCGATGGTGTCGACGCCGATGCCGGCGCGGCCGATCACCTTCAGATTGGTCGCCTTGGCGATGATCTCCGCCGGGACCTTGGTGGCGGAGCGCACGGCGAGGCCTTGATACTCGCCGATGACGGCGGCGAGCTCCTCCGGCTTCAGGCCGACCTTCACGTCGACCGTGATTCCACGGTTCTTGAAAATGGCTTCGGCGCGCGGACTCAGCGCGTCAGCGATCAGGACTTTGGGCATGGCTGGACTCTGCGAAGGATGTTAAGCGGCGGACTTCTGCGCGGTTTCCCGCACTTGCGACCACGCCCAGTCGATCCAGGGGAACAGCGCCTCCAGATCGGCCGTCTCAACCGTGGCGCCGCCCCACAAGCGCAACCCCGGAGGAGCGTCGCGATAGGAGCCGGCGTCGAGCGCCACGCCCTCTTTCTCCAGCTTGTCCGACAGCGACTTGGCCGCCGCCGCCTGCCCTTCCGCGTTGAGCGAGCGGAACCAGGGATCGGAGATCTTCAGGCAGATCGAGGTGCAGGACCGCGTGTCCGCTCGCTCCGCCAGGAAATCGACCCAGGGGGTCTTGGCCACCCAGGCCGCGACCGCCGCCAGATTGGCCTCCGACCGCTTGATCAGGGCCGGCAGGCCGCCGATCGATTCCGCCCAAAGCAGCGCGTCGCGGTAATCCTCGACGCAGAGCATGGACGGGGTGTTGATCGTCTCGCCCTTGAAGATGCCTTCGATCAACTTGCCGCCCTTGGTGAGGCGGAAGATCTTCGGCAAAGGCCAGGACGGGGTGTGGCTCTCCAGCCGTTCGACGGCGCGCGGGCTGAGGATCAGCATGCCATGCGCGGCCTCGCCGCCCAGCACCTTCTGCCAGGAGAAGGTGACGACGTCGAGCTTGTCCCAGGGCAGATCCATCGCGAAGGCGGCAGAGGTCGCGTCGCAGATGGTCAGGCCCTTGCGGTCCGCCGCGATCCAGTCGGCGTTCGGCACGCGCACGCCGGACGTGGTGCCGTTCCAGGTGAAGACCACGTCATGGTCGGAATTCACCTGGGACAGATCCGGCAGCTGGCCATAATCGACCGCGATGGTGCGGGCGTTCGGCAGCTTGAGCTGCTTCACCACGTCCGTGACCCATTCCTTGCCGAAGCTTTCCCAGGCGACCATGTCGACCGGGCGCGGGCCGAGCAGTGACCAGAGCGCCATCTCCACCGCGCCGGTGTCCGACGCCGGCACGATGCCGATGCGGAAATCCGCAGGCGCGCCCAGAATTGCGCGGGTGCGGTCGATCACGTCGACCAGACGGCTTTTGCCCAGCTTTGAGCGATGCGATCGACCCAGCACGGCCTCTGACAGCGCAGCCGGCGACCAGCCCGGGCGCTTGGCGCAGGGACCAGAGGAAAACAGCGGGACGCGCGGACGTGCGGCAGGGATCATGGGGGGACATCCTCGAAAAGAGCCGCGGATATTAGGGATCGCCTCCCCTCGGGTCAACGCATGGGCGCCGAGCAGCGAGGGGAGGCTTCCCTTGCGAGCCCCCCCGCCGACGTCACTCCGCCTTCGCGCAGTAGGCCTCGATCCGATAGCCGTCGGGATCGATCACGAAAGCGGCGTAGTAATTGTCGCCATAGTCCGCCCGCAGGCCGGCCGGGCCATTGTCCTTCCCACCCGCCGCCAGGGCTGCGGCGTGGAACGCGTCGACCGATTGGCGGGTCGGAGCCTGGAAGCAGAAATGCAGGCCGGACCCGAGATGCGCGGGAACAGGATGGTCGCTCTGGCCAATCCAAAAGGAGACGGCCTCCGCGCCATATCCGAGGGAAGTTTCTCCGGCGCTCAGACAAGAATAGCCGATAGACTTCATTGTCGCGTCATAGAACTTCTTCGCGCGCGCGACATCGCGCACGCCGATCGAAACGTGATCGAGCATTGGCATGATTTTCTCCGGTCATATCTGTATTAAGCGACAGGCTTAATCGGAGAAGAATTTGCGGCGTCGCCGCTTCCCGTGCTTGGGGAAAATTGCTATTGTCCGGCATGTCCGACGCCCGCCCGCACGCCGCCGAAAAACTCCCGTCCGAACGGCTGCTCGCCCGCGGCGGCGGCTGGACGGTTCACGACTATGTCTGCGTCAGCGGACCTGAGGACAAGCCGTTCGAGGAGCGGCATGACGGCTACTCGATCGCCGCCGTGGTCGAGGGATCGTTCAATTACCGCTCGGACTCGGGTCGCGCCTTGCTGCATCCGGGCGCGCTGCTGCTGGGCAATCACGGGACCTGCTTCGAATGCGGCCATGACCATGGCGTGGGCGACCGCTGCGTCTCCGTGAAGCTGGATCCGGCGTATTTCCAGGAGATCGCGGCGACCGCCGCCGGCAACGCCGGCTTCCGCTTTCCAACCGCGATGCTGCCGGCGAACCGCGACTTGCTGCCCGGCCAGATCAGCCTGGAGATCGGCGAGGGCCGTGATCCGTTGGCGTTGGAGGAGAAGCTGGTCGCCTTCGCGGCCGCCGCGATCCGCGCCTTGTCCGGCGTTGTTCAGGGGCCGGCGAAGGTCTCAGCCCAAGATGAACGCCGGATCAGCCGCGCGCTGCGCCATATCGAGCGGCATGCCGATGAGGCGCTGGATCTGGATCAGCTCGCGGCGTCAGCCGCGATGAGCAAGTTCCATTTCCTTCGGGTGTTCCGCCGCGCGATCGGCATGACGCCCTATCAGTTCCTGCTGAACATCCGCTTTCGCCGCGCCGCCCTGCGCCTGCTGACCACGCCTGAGCCAATCGTCGCCATCGCCTTCGACTCAGGCTTCGGCGATCTCTCCACCTTCAACCATCAGTTCCGCGACCGCTTCGGCATGAGCCCGGCCGCCTTCCGGCGGCGGGGGACAGGGTAGAAACCTTTCTGCGCCAAGAAATCAAACTCTTCGCCTCACCCTGAGCCTGTCGAAGGGCGAGGAAGCGAAAGATATCGAAGAGTTCGCCCATCCTTCGACAGGCTCAGGATGAGGTTTTGGTTGTAAATACTTAAATGAAGTATAAACCAAGCCTCCCCTAAGCCGCGATCCCCGCCGGCGTCTCCCACTCCGGACCCCAGATCTGGACCGAGTGGCCGGGCGAAACCTGGCGATAGAGGCGGTCTGGCGGCACGTAGTTCGGCGCGCGCACGGGGCTTTTGATCTCGTCATTCTGCACCGGGCGCTTGTTCCAGCGCTGGGCCGGATCGGCGACCGGAACGGCGGCCAGGAGACGCTTGGTGTAGGGATGCTGCGGATTGCCGAAGATCGCCGCGCGGGGTCCGATCTCGACGATCTCGCCCAGATACATCACCGCCACCCGGTGGCTCACCCTCTCCACCACCGCCATGTCATGGCTGATGAAGAGATAGGCGAGGCCCATGTTCGCCTGCAACTCCAGCATCAGGTTGATCACCTGCGCCTTGATCGAGACGTCCAGCGCGGAGACGGACTCATCGGCCACGATCAGCTTGGGTTCGACCGCGAGCGCGCGGGCGATGCAGATGCGCTGACGCTGTCCGCCGGAGAATTCATGCGGGAAGCGGCTGGCCATGTCCGGGCTGAGGCCGACGCGGCGCAGCAGAACGTCGATCTTGTCGCGCGCCTCGGTGCGGTTGGCGAGGCCGTTGATCAGCAGCGGCTCGGCGATCGCCGCGCCCACGTTCATGCGCGGATTGAGGCTGGCGAAGGGATCCTGAAAGATCATCTGGATCGACTTGCGCTTCTCGCGCAGCTGATCCTGGTTGAGGGTCAGCAGATCGACGCCGTCCAGCAGCACCGTGCCGGCCAAAGGTTCGATCAGACGCATGACCGAGCGGCCGGTGGTGGATTTGCCGCAGCCGGACTCGCCGACCAGCGCCAAGGTCTCGCCCGACTGCAGGCTGAAGGAGACGTTCTCCACCGCATGCACGCGGCCGGTGACCTTGCCGAGAATGCCGCCGCGGATGTCGAAGCGGGTGGTGAGGCCGGAAACCTCCAGCACGGGCCGCTGATCGGCGACGACCGTGTCCGGCGTCTCGGTCGGCACGTCTGACAGGCCCGTGGTGCGATCGACCACGGGGAAGCGCATCGGGCGCGAGACCGCGCCCATCGAGCCGAGCTTGGGCACGGCGGAGAGCAGCGATCGGGTGTAGGGATGCTGGGCGCGGGCGAAGATGTCTTCAGTCTTGCCCATCTCGACCGCCTCGCCGTTGTACATCACCACGGTGCGGTCGGCGATTTCGGCGACCACGCCCATGTCGTGGGTGATGAACAGGACGGACATGCCCTCCTCGTCCTGCAGCAGCTTGATGAGCTGAAGGATCTGGGCCTGGATGGTCACATCCAGCGCAGTGGTCGGTTCGTCGGCGATCAGCAGCTTCGGCTTGCAGGCCAGAGCCATGGCGATCATCACGCGCTGGCGCATGCCGCCTGAGAAGCGGTGCGGATATTCATGGAAGCGGGATTTGGCGGCGGGGATGCGCACCTTCTCCAGCAGCCGCACGACTTCCGCCTCCGCCGCCTCGCGGCTGAGGCCGCGATGCAGCACCAGGGACTCGGCGATCTGGAAGCCGATGGTCAGCACCGGATTGAGGCTGGTCATCGGCTCCTGGAAGATCATCGCCATCTCGTCGCCGCGGATCTTGCGCACGTCCGCGTCCGGCAGCGTGAGCAGATCGACGTCGCCAAGCTTGACCGAGCCTTCGACCTTGCTGTTGCCGGACGGCGTCAACCGCATGATCGAGAGCGCGCTGACGCTTTTGCCGGAGCCGGACTCGCCGACCAGCGCCACCGTCTCGCGCGGCGCGATCTCGAACGAGACGTTGCGCACGACCGGGCGCCATTTCCCCTCCACCTTGAAGGCGGTGTTGAGGTTGGAGACCTTCAGGATGGGTTGAGTCATGCTCAGATCACTCGTCGCGGGTCGAGCGCGTCGCGCAGACCATCGCCCAGGAAATTGATCGACAGCACGGTCAGGAAGATCGCCGCGCCGGGGAAAAGCGCCCAATGCGGCGCGACGTCCAGATAATCCTTGGCGTCGAACAGGATGCGGCCCCAGGTCGGGATGTCCGGCGGAAAGCCCAGCCCCAGGAAGGACAGGGTGGATTCCGCGATGATCGCGGCCGAGACCTCGATGGTGCCGGCGACGATCACCGGCCCCAGCGCGTTGGGCAGAATGTGATGGACGACCTGACGCCATTTGGAGGCGCCGTGGGCGCGGGCGGCCTCCACGAACTCTTTCTCCCGCAAGGAGAAGAACTGCGCGCGCACCAACCGCGCGACCGGCATCCAGCGCAGGCCGCCGATCACCACCACGATCATGATGAAGACGCCGCCCTCGACCCCGAACATGCCCTTCAATTGCTCGCGGAACAGATAGATCACGAGCAGCAGCAGCGGCAGCTGGGGCAGCGACAGGAACAGGTCGGTCACCCACATCAGGCCATTGTCGACCGCGCCGCGCGACATCCCGGCGATGGCCCCGATGATCACGCCGACCAGGATGGCGACGAACATCGCCGCCAGACCGACGGCGAGCGATATTCGACCGCCATAGATCATGCGCGCCAGGATGTCCTGGCCCAGATCGTCCGTGCCGAAGGGATGCTTGAGCGAAGGCCCGACCAGCCGAGCCGAGAAATCGATCTCGTTGATCGGGATCGTCCATACCCAAGGCCCCACCACGACGGTGAGAATCATCAGGCCGAGCACGATCGCGCTGGCCATCGCCAAGCGGTGGCGGCGGAAGCGGCGCCAGGTCTCGCGCGCGGGCGAGACGGACACCGCGCTGACCGTCACCGGTTCAGCGGAAAGAGATGCGGGGGTCGAGCCAGCCATAAAGCAGATCCGCTATCAGGTTGAAGAGGACGACGAGGCAGGCGAAGACGAAGGTCACGGCCATGATCACCGGCGTGTCGTTCGCCAGGATCGCGGAGATCAGCAGCGCGCCGATGCCCGGCACGCGGAAAATCTGCTCCGTCACCACCGCGCCGCCGAAGACGGCGGGCATCTGGAGCGCGACCAGGGTGACGACCGGAATGAGCGCGTTGCGGGCGACGTGGCGAATCACGACGATCCGCTCCCCCAACCCTTTCGCGCGCGCCGTGGTCACATAGTCGAGCCGCACCACCTCCAGCACGGAGGAGCGGACATAGCGCGTGTACGACGCCGCCTGGAACAGACCCAGGACCATGATCGGCATCAGGGCTTGTCGCAGGTGCTCCCAATAGAAGCGCCAGCCTACGGCCTGGATGTCCGATCGATAGACGAAGGGCAGCCAGTCCAGCTTGATGCTGAACAGCAGGATCAGCAGCAGCCCGGTGAAGAAGGTGGGCAACGAGAACCCAACGAAAGCCAGGGTGTTGGCGATCTGGTCGAACAGCGAATAGGGCCTGGTCGCGGCGTAGATGCCGACCGGCAGGGCGATCATCAGCGCCAGAATCTGCGAGGAGCCGATGACGAACAGGGTTGTCGGCACCCGCTGCCAGATCAGCGTGTCGACGTCGATGCGGCTGACGAAGGAGAAGCCCCAATCGCCTTGCGCCATTGCTGTCAGCCAGCGGACGTAGCGCACCAGCACGGGATCATCCATCCCGAACTTGGCGCGCAAAGCCATCCGGACCTCCGGGGGAATGTTGGGGTTGGTCGCCATTTCCTCGAAAGGATCGCCGGGCGCCAACGCCAACACCGTGAAGAGCACGAGGCTGATCCCGAGCAAGCTCGGGATCGCGATCATGAGGCGACGGAGGAGGTACGGACCCATCCTAACCTCCCCCGCTCACGCCATCCAAAGACGCGTGGATCACGCTTCTTTGTACCAGTCCTGGACGTTCCACAGGTAGGTGTCCCACCCGCTGAAAACGGCCACGAGCTTCGACGCCACGCCGCAAACCTGCGCGCGGTAGATCAACGGAATGACTGCATTGTCATTGCAGACAAGATCGTTCATCCGCACGAACATCGCCGCCCGTTTGACCGGATCCAGCTCGTTCGCCGCAGCGAGATGCAGCTTGTCATACTCGTCGTTGCGCCAACGCGTGATGTTGCGGCCTTGCCACTTGTTGTCCTTGTTGGACATTTCCGAGGAGATGTACTGCTGCATGAACACGCCCGGGTCCGGTTGGCCCTGGGTGGTCGTGTACATCTGCATGTCCGCGTAGAACTTGCCGTAAGTGTCCGGGTTCGCGACGTCGGAGGAGAAGAACACCGACGCGGTGACCGACTTCAGTTCGATGTCGATGCCGACCTTCTGCGCCGCCTGCTTGACGATCGCCTGGGTCTTCTGGCGCGGACCGTTGATCGAGGTCTGGTAGAGGAACTTCAGCTTCTTGCCGTCCTTCGCGCGGACGCCATCGGAGCCGCGCCGCCAGCCGGCGTCGTCCAGGATCTTGTTCGCCTTGTCGATGTTGAACTCCGCGACGCGCGACTTCGAACGGAACCGCTCCGGCGCGTTGAGGAAGTTCGGCGTCGCCGCGCCCGTGCGGCCATAGATGAACTTCTGGATCGACTCGCGATCCATCAGCAAGGACATCGCCTGACGCACCGCCGGATCGGACAGGGTCGGGTGCTTGGTCTTGGTGCTGGAGCGCTCGCCGTCGACTTCGGTCGCCGGATCGGTCTGGTTGAGCTGAATGAACTCGATGTTGCCGCCGTAGCTGATGTCGACCCGGCCCTTGCCGCCCTCCTCCATCTTCTTGAGGATCTCGTCTTCGACCTGCAGGTTCCAACCCAGATCATACTCGCCGGTCTGGAGCACCGCGCGGGCCGCCGACGCCGCGTCGCCGCCGCCCTTCATTTCGAAGCGATCGAAGAAGGGACGGTTGGGCATGTGGTAATCGGGGTTGCGCTCGCCGATCAGGATGTCGCCGGGCTTGAACTCCACGAAGCGATAGGCGCCGGTGCCGACCGGCTTCAAGTTCGTCGGCGCGTCGCGCGACTTCTCGCCCGTGAAGTCGGCGAACAGGTGCTTCGGAATGATCATCCCGCCCTGTCCGACGAAGGCTTCCGCCCAGAACGGGGTGGGCTTGGAGAAGACGAGCTTGATGGTCAGGTCGTTGACCTTTTCGACCTTGACGTCCTTGTAGGCGCCGATGGTGTAGGCGGAGGTCGCCGGATTCGAGGCGTATTCCCAGTTGAACACGCAGTCGTCGGCGGTGAACGGCTTGCCGTCATGCCACTTCACGCCGGGCTTCAACTTCCAGGTCACGGACATCCCGTCCGCAGCGACGCCGCCGTTCTCGCGCGTCGGCACTTCGGCCGCCAGCACGGGGAACAGGTTGCCGTCGCCGTCCCAGGACGCCAGAGGCTCATAGAACAGGCGCGAGCCTTCCTGATCCTTGCTGCCAACCGCGAAATGCGGGTTGATCAGGGTCACGGCCTGCCAGATCAGCATCTTGAAGGTGCCGCCGCCGCCGGCCTTGGTCGGCTTGTAAGGCGGCTTCACGGTCTGCGCCATGGCGACGCCGTTCCACATCAGCAGCTGCGAAGCCACCGGGGCCGCGACGCCCATCGCCACCATGCTGCGGATGAAGTCGCGCCGGGGCATGGCGCCTTCCTTCACCTCGGCGATCATCTTCCTGATTTCTTTTTCGACCATGGATCTCTCCTTCACGTGCAACGGTCTTGTCGATTTTTGTTTCGTCGCCGCCGCGCGCGTTGGCGCGGCGGAAAGCCTTACCCTGAAAACGCCCTTCCGGACCGGCGGACATTGCCCCAATTGTGACGGCGCCGCCACGCAATAACCATGCTAGGCGGCCTCCCGGCGCTTAAGGAGCGACGTGATGTCGCCCGTGCAGACCAGAATGTCGTCAGCGAAGATCTCGAACCCCCATTTGACGGCCCCTCGATCCGGCTTGGAACGCGATGGCGTGGCCTCTAGCACGGTCACGCGAGAACGCAACTGGCAGTTTGGCCGCACCGGCTTCAGCCAACGGACATTGTCCATCGCCGGCCCGCCAAGGGAGCAGCCCTCCATCGCGCCGGTGTCCAAGAACAGCCGGAAGCCCAGCGCCACGGTCTGAAAGCCGCTCGCGATCAATCCGCCGAACGGCCCGTCCTGGGCCGCGACCGGATCGGTGTGGATGGGCTGGGGATCATACTGACGCGCGAAGCCGATCACGTCGGCCTCGGACAAAGTCGTCGCTTTCGTCTCAATGACGCGTCCGACCGGGTAATCGTCAAAGCTTGGGCTCAGCATCGCAGCGTTAAGCCCGAGCCGGAGGTCCCCGTCAAGCGCTCGCGACGAGAGACGCCTCGGCGCCGATCAGCAGGCGCTTGACCGGGGAACCCCAGCGGTAGTGGCCGATTACCGCCGTCCGTCGGATCACCCGATGACAGGGGATAAGCCAGGAGACCGGATTGGCCCCGACGGCGTTGCCGACCGCCCGCGCGGCCCCCCGCTTGCCTACCGCGCGCCCTAGCGCCTCGTAGGTCACCAGCGCCCCGAGCGGGATGCGGAGCAAGGCCTCCCAGACCTTCACCTGAAAGTCGGTGCCGGCGACCAGCAGGCGCAGTTGATCGATCGGTCGGCCGTCGAGGGGCGCGAACACTCGATCGATCATCGCGGCGGCGCCCGAATCGTCGGCGACCAGCCGCGCCTGCGACCAGGGTCGCGCGACGTCGGCCAAAGCCGGGCCGCGCTCAATCTCGGTCAGGAAGGCGAGGCCGGCAAGGCCGCGGTCGTTCCAGACCAGCAAGGTCGGGCCGAACGGCCCCTCCGCGACGCCCTGCCGGAAGGTCATGCCGGCCCCGCGCGCCTTGTACTCGCCGGGCGTGGCCGCCTCGAGCGCGACGAACAGGTCATGCAGCCGGCCAGGCCCCGACAGACCCGCCTCATAAGCCGCGTCCAGCACGGAGGCCGACTGGTCCAACGCGCGCTTGGCCCGCTCCACGGTAAGATATTGCAGGAACTTCTTGGGGCTGAGGCCGGCCTGTCGGCGGAACAGGCGCTGCAGATGATGCGGGCTGAGGCCGACCGCGGCCGCCACCTCGTCGAGGCCGGGCTGCGCGTCCGCATGGGCTGCGATGTATTCCAGACCCGCTCGGACCGGATCGGAGTCTGACGTCGGCTGGATCATGAAACGAAAATGGCGGAGGCCGCAGGCCCCCGCCACCCGTTTGTTGCGGTCGCGCCGGTTAGCGAACCTTTTTAGCGAACCTTTTCCGGCGTCAGCTTGGTCTCGAGGAACAGGCTGTAGCGCGACATGCCGAAGCAGAACACGAAGTAGACGGCGGCCGCGAAGACATAGGCCTCGACGTGGAAGCCCAACCAGTTGGGATCGGTGAGCGCCGACTTGATCGAGTTCAGGAAGTCGAACAAGCCGATGATGATCACCAGCGTGGTGTCCTTGAAGAAGCCGATGAAGGTGTTCACCAGAGAGGGGATCACGATCTTCAGCGCCTGCGGCAGAATGATCTTCCGCATCTTCTGCCCATAGGACAGGCCGAGGCTGTCGGCCGCCTCATACTGCCCGCGCGGGATCGCCTGCAGACCGCCGCGCACGACCTCGGCCAGGTAAGCGGCGGCGAACATGATCAAGGCGACCTGCGCGCGCAGCAGCTTGTCGATGGTCATCCCCTCCGGCAGGAGGAGCGGGAACATCAGCGAGGACATGAACAGGATCGTGATCAGCGGCACGCCGCGGATCAGCTCGATGTAGCAGACGCAGACCAGCTTCAGGATCGGGAGCTGGGACCGCCGGCCGAGCGCCAGCAGAATGCCGACCGGGAAGGCCAGCACCAGACCGATCGTCGACAAGGCGAGGGTCAGCGGCAGGCCGCCCCACAGCCGGGTCGGCACATGCGGCAGAAACAGCACGCCGGCCATCAGCTCGAACATCGCGAGCAGCGCGACGATCCAGCCGATCAGCAGCTCGCGACGCCAAAGCACCGGGAACAGGCTGACGCCGACCATGCCGCCGAAGATCAGCATCATGGCCAGAGGGCGCCACTGCTCGGTCTGCGGATAGAAGGCGAAGACGATGAAGTTCAGCTTCTCGCGCACGAACGCCCAACAGGCGCCGGACTGATTGGCGCGGCAGACCGCCGCGTCGCCGGTCGTCACCGCGTTGAACACCGCCCAGTTCAGGAGGGGCGGGATCATCGCGATCAAGGCCGCCACGCAGGCCAGCGTGATGATCGAGTTGAGGATGCTGTTGAAGAAGGTTTGACGGATCTTCCCGACGAAGCCCGTGGTCCCGGCCGGGGGCCGGGTGATCAGGGAGGGGTCGTCGAGCGTGGGGGCTTGATTCACCATCTTACCGCTCCTTCAACGAAATGCGGGAATTGTACCAGTTCATGAAGGCCGAGATCGAGAGGCTGAGGGTGAGGTAGACGCCCATCAGGATCGCGATCGTCTCGAAGGACTGCCCGGTCTGGTTCATGGTGGTGTTCACGATGCTGACCACGTCCGGATAACCAATCGCGACCGCGAGGCTCGAGTTCTTGGTCAGGTTCAGGTAGTTCGAGGTCATCGGCGGGATGATCACCCGCAGCGCCTGCGGCAAGGTCACCAACCGCATGATCTTGCCGGCCGGAAGCCCCAACGCGCGGGCGGCCTCGCCTTGACCTTTGCCGACCGACTGAATGCCGCTGCGCACGATCTCCGCGATGAAGGCGGCGGTGTACAGCGTGAGCCCGATCAGCAGGGCGAAAAACTCAGGCGACAGAGAGACGCCGCCGACGAAATTGAAGCCGCGCAGGACAGGCACCGACAGCGTCATCGGCGCCCCGATCATCATGCCGATGATCGCGGGGATCCCGAAGATCAGGCCGATCGCCCAAGGAAACACCATGAAGCCGACGCCGGTCGCGTCGCGCTTGCGGTCCGACGCCTTGCGGACGAAGAAGCTGATCACCACGCCGATGACCGCCGCCAGGAGCATGATGTCATGCTGCGGCGCCCATTCCAGCCAGGGCACCTTCACGCCGCGGTTCGACAGGAAGAATCCCGGCAGCGGCTGAAACGCGTCGCGCGGACCCGGGAACTTCTGCGCCACCGCGTACCAGAAGAACAGCTGCAGCAGCAGCGGCACGTTGCGGATGACTTCGATGTAGCTCTGGATCAGGGTCGAGAGCAGCGGATTGTTGGTCAGGCGCAGGATGCCAAGGAAGATCCCGAGGATCGTGGCGAGAATGCAGCCGACCAGCGCGACCTTTATGGTGTTCAACAGCCCGACGAAGATCGCCCGGCCGTAGGTGTCGGCGGGGGTGTAAGGCACCATGAACTCGCCGATGCCGAAATTCGCGGGGCGATCCAGGAAACCGTAGCCGGAGGTGATTCCCAGCCGGCCCATGTTGCTGATCGCGTTTGACGTGAAATAGAGGAACGCGCCGACGACGGCGGTGAGCAGCAGGGCCTGGACCACGGTCCCGCGCACATGTCGATTATTCAGCGCGGCGAGAATGCCGGACGAGCCGGACGGGCGTTGAGCGATGTCGACCAAGGCGACCTTCCTTCCGACCAAGCGAGTCGGGATAAGGAGTTATGTGGGAAAGCGACGCGCCGGCCTTGCGGCCGACGCGTCGTTTCTGCCTTAGCGCGCGGGCGGGGAGTACAACAACCCGCCGTTCTTC
Source organism: Elsteraceae bacterium (assembly GCA_049240905.1). GTDB lineage: Bacteria > Pseudomonadota > Alphaproteobacteria > Elsterales > Elsteraceae > JBMLRS01. The sequence goes on along the minus strand of JBMLRS010000035.1, from coordinate 822 downwards.
CACAGCGAATTCAGGCCGCGGGCCAGCTTGATCGGCGAACCGGAGCCAATGTTCGACTCGAAGATCTGGGCGTAGTTGCCCACCGCCTTGATGACGTTATAGGCGTAGCGCTGATCGACGCCCAGCGCCTGACCCATGCCCGGCTCAATGCCGAGGAAACGGCGAATGGCGGGGTTGGTCGTGTTCTGGAAGCTGTCGATGTTGGTGGAGTCGATGCCGAACTCCTCGGCGTCGAACAGGGTGTAAACGGCCCAGCTGACGATGTCATAGAACTGATCGTCGCCATGACGCACCACCGGGGCCAGCGGCTCCTTGGAGATGCGCTCCGGCAGAATCACGAAGGCGTCCGGGCCGCCGGCCGAGGCCGGAGCCGCGGTGCGGTCCGCCGCAAGCGACGACGAGTCGTTGGTGTAGACGTCGCAGCGACCGCTGAAGAAGGCGTTCCGGGTCTCGGCCGCGTTCTCGATCACGACCGCCTGATACTTCATCTTGTTCTCACGGAAGAAGTCCGCGAGGTTCAGCTCGGTCGTGGTGCCGGGCTGCACGCACACCGTCGCCCCGTCCAGCTGCTTGGCGCTGGTCAGGTTCATCTTCTTCGACACCATCATGCCCTGGCCGTCGTAGAAGACGGTCGGCCCGAAATTGAAGCCGAGCTGGCTGTCGCGCGAGAGGGTCCAGGTGGTGTTGTTCGCCAGCATGTCCACTTCGCCGCTCTGCAGAGCGGGGAAGCGCTGGACGTTGGTCAGCGGGATGAATTCAACCTTGGCGGGGTTGTTGAACAGCATCACCGCGACGGCGCGGCAGATCGCCGGGTTGAAGCCG
>JBMLRS010000034.1:0-1763 GCA_049240905.1 Elsteraceae bacterium | reverse complement strand
TGCTCCGTGGTGGCGCGGCCGCGGCAATAGATCGTGGCGAGCAGCCCGCGGGTCATCGGAATCAGGTGCGGGGTGAACGCCAAGCCGGTTGCGCCGCCGCCGCTCAGACTTTCGATGGTCTTGGTCATCTCCGGCATATGGACATGCTTCAGCAGGCTGTAGGGAATCAGGTTTTCGTTGGTTTCTGCGTAACCGAACTTGGAGTCGCCGCCGCGCCCAGCGCCGGAGACGCCGGTCTTGGCGTCGATGATGATGTTTCCCGGCTCGATCAGCTTATTGGCCAGCAAGGGAGCCAGCGCGGTCAGCGTGGCGGCGGGGAAGCAGCCAGGGTTGGCGACGCGGGTTTTCCCTTTGATTTGATCGGGCCACACGTCGGCCAGGCCATAGGTCCAGCCTTCGACATAGCGATGGTCGCCGCCGATATCGACGATCTTCACGGTTTCGGGCACGCGCGCCAGCGCCTCGGCCGAGGCGCCGGTCGGCAGCGAGGCGAACAGAACATCGAGCTTGGGCAAGGCGTCGGGGTCCCATTTCTCGATCACCAGATCGGCCAGCTTCGCCGGCGCGCCGGGGAAGCGATCCACCAGACGGCTGCCGGCGCTGCCGTCGCCGGCGGCGTAAACCAGTTCGAAGGAGGGATGGCCGGCGATCAGGCGCATCGCCTCGCCGCCGCCAAAACCGCTGATGCCGACAACGCCGACGCGAATGCGAATGCTCATGGGAAGGTCCTGCTGCTGAAGGGCAAAAGAAAACCCCCGGAGCCGGGGGCTGCGGAGGTTCGAAGAAGCGGGCTAGGGGCCGCTCTGGATAATGCGCCCGCGAAGGGGCGATCACGCTCGAAGAGGGCCGGATCTGCACGCAGCCTCGACGGCCGCCGCGAAGGAGCGGCGTCGGCGTCGGTTTGCGGGGGTGATAAAGTCAGCGACCATGGAGAAACCTTAGGAGCGGCCTCCCGCATCCGTCAAGCGGGCCCGGCGCGCCTGTCCAACTCGGGTTGACCGCGCCTCGGCTGGATCAGCGCGAGTATGGCACGTAACCGAACAGCTTCGGCAGATAGAGCACGGTCTCGGGGACGAGCAGCATGATCGTCAAGGCGGTCACCAGGACGCCGACATAGGGCCAGATCGCGCTGATGATCGTCTTCAGCGGGATGCCCGTGATCGCGTTGATCACGAACAGCAGCACGCCGTAGGGCGGGGTGATCAGGCCGATCATGCAGTTCACCACCGCGCTCACGCCGAAATGCACCATGTCGATGCCCAGGGCGCGGCAAGTCGGGATGAACAGCGGGATGATCACCAAGATGATCGTCGTGGCGTCCAGCAGACAGCCCAGTAGCAGGAACAACAAGTTCACGCCCAGCAGGAAGACAAGGGGCGAGACGTTCAGCCCCTTCAGCAGCTGCTCCATCTGGGCCGGAATGTTCTCGGCGGCGACGATGTAATTGAAGATCAGCGACGCGCCGATCACCAGCCCGACCGAAGCCGTGGCCCGCGCGCTGTCCGACAGAACGCCGTACATCACGTTGAAGCTGACCGCGCGATAGAGAAATGTGGCGACCAGCAAGGCGTAAAAGGCCGCGATGGCGGCCGCCTCCGTGGGCGTGGTGGCGCCGCCATAGATGCCGAACAGCAGGATCACCGGCATCAGCAGGGCGGGCAGCGCCCGGACGGTCAGACGGGGAAGATCCGCCATGGGGACCGGCGCTTCCAAGGGCACGTTCTCGATCCGCGCCTGCCGGGCGTTCAGCAGCATGAGCGCTA
>JBMLRS010000033.1:0-2616 GCA_049240905.1 Elsteraceae bacterium | reverse complement strand
TGGCGGAAAAGCGGCCGCGCGATGGGCCGCCGCGCGGCTGGTCTCAGACCAGCATATTGACCAGTTGGCCAGGACCGGAGGACGTCAGCGCCTGCAAGGCGGCGACCATCTGCTTCTGCGCATCGACCTGCGCCTTGAAAGCGGCGATCCCGAGCCCGCTCGTCATGTTGGCGTTGAGAACCGAGAAGGCGGCCAAGGAGACGGAATCCATCTTAATACTCTCCAGTTACGGGACTTCAGATTAGCATGACCAAACCCGCAGCGCACCCAAATTTGCGCTCACCGCCCCTTCATTGGGCAGTCCAAACGGTCGCAGGCGGAGATCGTAGCGGCGACCACATAGCGATCGCAGGCCGCGCAGCGGCGCAAATCCTCGCCGGCCTCCAGCGGAGATTTATCGGGCGGCGGCGGCAGGTCCTGGCGCGCCTGCCACTCTCGCCACCATCCGTAGGCCTTGTAGGCGAGCACCGCGAGCAGCGCGGCGATCAGCAATTTACCCATGGTCTCGCATTCCTTCGTCCAGCCGCGCGAACTGGAGGTCCAGATCGCGGTCGAGTCGGCGGAATATCACGTCGCTGATGACGCCGTTGCGCATCAATTCACGAAGAATCTTGCGCTCGGCGGTGAGCGCGACGCCGATCAGTCGGGTATGACCCTGCAGGTCGCCCGCCTCTTCGTCGCTCTCGTCCAGCACTCGCAGCATATGGCGGTAGCGCTGGCGCAGCAAACTAACCCCCGCCTCCGACAATTCGCCAAGCTTAGCGAGCTTATCGATTTCGATCAGCGCCGCCTCAAGCGAGAGACGCTTGGCCTCCATCACTTCGTCCTCGGCGACCTCTTCGCTCAAGCCCAGGGCCTTGATCAGCGGCGTGAGGGACAAGCCCTGCACCACGAGGGTGACGAGAATCACGGCGAAGGCCAGAAACAAGATCAGGGCGCGGTGAGGAAAGGCTTCGCCCGCCGCCGTCGTCAAGGGCAAGGCCAGCGCCGCGGCCAGGCTGACGATGCCGCGCATCCCGCACCAGCTGATCACCGCGACGTTGCGCCATGACGGATAAGGGTCGCGCTTGCGCAAGGCCGGGCTCAGGGCGCGCGGCAGATAAGTCGCGGGGAAGACCCAGATGATCCGCACGACGATCACCACGGCGGAAACCGCCGCCGCCGAAACGAACAGGCTCCAGACCGAATACTCCGTGATCTCCTGCAAGATCGTCGGCAGTTGCAAGCCGATCAGGATGAAAACCAGCCCGTTCAGCAGGAACAGCCACGCCGACCAGATCGCATTGGCCTGCAGCCGGGTCGAAGGGGCGAAGCTGTCATGCGAGTGATACCCGAAATACATCCCGCCCGCGACTGCGGCCAGAACGCCGGAAAAACCCAGATGCTCGGCTGGCAGGTAGCAGGCGAAGGGCACGAACAGGGTGAAGACGGCGGTCGTCTCCGGATCGCACAGCCGGTCCATGAACTGCTTGCTGACGTAGGCCGCCGCCAAGCCCCAAGCCAAGCCCCCAATCGCGAGCTTCAGGAACTCGCCGCCCGCCGCCATCATGGAGAACTGGCCGGTCACCACCGCCGCGACGGCGAATTTCAAAAGAACCAGGCCGACCGCGTCGTTCACCATGCTTTCGCCCTCCAGCACGGTGATCACCCGTCGCGGCAAGGGCAGGCGCTGCGCCACCGCGCTGGCGGCGACCGCGTCGGGCGGCGATATGATCGCGCCCAGCACGAAACCCACGGCCAGCGGCCAGTCGAACAGGGCCTGACACAGAAAGGCCACCGCAGTCGCGGTCGCCAGCACCAACCCCACCGCCAGCATCAGGATCGGGCGCAGGTTGAAGCGGAACTCCTCCCACGGCATGAAGAAGGCGGAGGCGAACAGAAGCGGGGGCAGAAACAGCGAGAAGACGACGTCCGGCTCCAGCACGACGCGCGGCAGGCCCGGAATGAACGCGATCGCCAGGCCGCCCAAAACCAGCGCGATCGGAAAAGCCACGCGCAGCCGTTGCGCCAAAAGCACCAGCATCAGGGCGCCGACCATCAGGAGCAGGATCGTCTCGATCGCGCTTGCCATGCTCATGCCCCCTCCTCCCACTCAAAGGCCGCGGCGCCCCAGAGAATCGCGCGCGCGGCCTCGGTGTAGCCGTTTCCTTCGCCATGCAACACCAGCCCCGGCTTGAGCGATTCGGGCGAGCGGGACTCCTTGCCCGCATGGATCAGCACCCGCTTGGCTGGCGCGCCCCGTCGCGGCCAGATCGGCGCCAGGGCGATTCCGCCAAACCGCCGGGACAGCGCGGTCACGGCGTGGCTCAGCCGCGCGGCCGGCCAGATCAGGGTGAGGCCGCCGCGACGCCGGAGCCGCCGATGGGCCGCGTCAACCCACAGCGCCAGATCCTCGGCGGCGTGGGTCGCCCTGGCCCGCGCGCGGTCTGGAGAGGGGGTGGCGCTCGGATCATGGAAGGGCGGGTTCATCAGGACGTGATCGAAATCCGTGGGGAGATCGTCCAACGCGCCGACGTCCGCGCAGAGCGCGCGATACCGATCAGGGTCGTGGCCGTTGGCCGCCCCGTTCTCCGCCGCCACCCGCGCCATCTCCGGGTTTATATCGACCCCCACGAC
>JBMLRS010000032.1:0-1397 GCA_049240905.1 Elsteraceae bacterium | reverse complement strand
GCGTGCTGCACACCCACACCAAGGCGGGCGTGGCGGTATCCTGCCTGGAGGAGGGGCTGCTGCCGCTCAACCAGTTTTCGCTGCAGTTCCATAACCGCTTGGCCTATCACGATTATCAAGGCATCGCCCTGGATGTGGCGGAGCGCGCCAGCCTGGTCGCCGACCTCGGCGACAAATGGTCGATGATCCTGCGCAACCACGGTCTGCTGACCTGCGGCAAGACGGTCGCGGCGGCGTTCAACCGCATGTTCTATCTGAACCAGTCCTGCGAGGTGCAGATCGCCGCGCAGTCCGCCGGCAAGCTGCGGCTTCCGTCGCCCGAGGTGATGGAGCATACGGCCAAGCAGTTCGAGCGCGACACCGACATCTATGACCTGGAATGGTCCGCCCTGGTTCGGCTGCTGGACGAAGTGAACCCCGGCTACGACCAGTAGCATGCGGGCGCTCTCTCTCGCGACGGGGGTCGCCCTGGCGCTGAGCGCCTGCAGCCCCCTGGCGCCAATCCATCAAGGGCGCGCGCCCGAGGCCGCCCCGGCGCCGGATAAGTCGATCCTTTATCTGGATTTCGTCGCCCAGAATCTGCCGCGGACGCTCACGGGGCAGATCCTGCCCCTGCAGATGGTGCTGTTCCCGATCGATCCCGCCAGCGGCGAACGGCTCGACGCGCCGCCCTGGTCGCTCGGGCTCTGCCAGGCCCCGGCCTTTGGCTGCGAGAGCGGCGAGATCAAGACCCTGCGGCTGCAACTGCCGCCAGGCGACTACGCGATCGGCTATCTCGGCTCCACCGGCTTCGCCGCTCCGTCGTTCTATCTCATGGATTTCGAGGACCCGGAGATGATCGGCGGCAGGGTGCTGGTCGGTGGGCTTGAGGTGACGCCGGCGTTCCTCGGCAAGGCGCGCGCGACCGGCCGGACGCCCGTCCTGACTCTGCGCCCAAATGAAGTCTCCTACGCCGGCGTCTTGAGCGCGGCCTACGGCTTCGGCGATTTGACCACCACAGTGACCGCGCCGACCGAGCGCCGCGCGGCGCTTCTGGCGCAGATCGGCTTGCCTGCGACGGCTTTGGTTGATCGTCCCGCGCGCTATTGGTAGCGCCCGGCGGATCGCGACAAGCCGGACGTTTCGAATGTCTGACAGTTTGTTCTCTGGCGCGTGCGTGTTAGGAACAGATCCTTTTTAGCCGGGAAGAAAGGCGCATAATGAGCGCGGACGCTGGTGCACACTCGGTCGAAGCGATGGAGCGTCAGCTTGAAGCTGAGTTCCTGGGCGAGACCCTGGACGTGATGAATGGTTTGGACGTGCTGCTGGAGAACATCCGGTCGCATCAAGCGACGCCGTCGGAAGCCTTGGCGACCATGCGGCGCGCTTATGTGAACCTGGAAGCCAGGGCCCAAGCC
>JBMLRS010000031.1:0-3609 GCA_049240905.1 Elsteraceae bacterium | reverse complement strand
ACCGGCGACCGCGACGACGACGACCACCACCACCACGACCAACAGCGGGCCGGCGACGCCGCCCGTCGCGAGCCAGCCGGTCGCGCCCAAGGACGACGCCGCCCTGCGCGCCTTCAACGCGCCGTTCCAGCGCGCGCTTTACCCCGCTGTCTCGGAGGCCGCGGAATGAGCGCGCTCTACAAGAACGACGGCTTCGTCGCCGATCCCTGGGCCTTCCCGGATCAGGACACGCCGATCCCGGCCAACGGCCCGGTCGCCCTGCCGCGCGGACGGCTGCTGGCGGAATGGCCGGCGCTGCAAGGTCGGGCGGACGGCGTCGGGCTGCGGCTGGACTCCGGCGAGAAGCTGGAGGGGCTGGAAGACATCATCCCACATCTGCGGCTGATCGCGCTGCGGATCCCGAAATATTCCGACGGCAGGCAGTATTCGATCGCCCGGCGGCTGCGCGACAATTACGGCTATCGTGGCGAGCTGCGCGCGACCGGCGACGTGCTGCGCGATCAGATCCCGATCCTGCGCCGCGCCGGCTTCGACGCGCTGGAGATCACCCATCCCGGCACGATCCAGGCCTTGCGCGACGGCGTGGTGATCGCCATCCAGCGGCATTATCAGCCGGCCTCGCTGGAGGCGGTGGAGGGCGAGCCGGGCTGGCGGCCCTGGCTGCGAGTCACTTCCGCCGGCTGAAAGCCTTGCGTCGCCCTCAGACGGCGATCAGGATCTCGCCAGGGATGAAAGCCTCTGGAGAATTTTGATGAATTTGTTCGATCTGAGCGGAAAGGTGGCGCTGGTCACCGGCGGCAATGGCGGCATTGGCCTGGGCATGGCCAAGGGACTGGCGCAGGCCGGGGCCGCGATCATGGTGATCGGCCGCAACGCCGAAAAGAACCAGAAGGCCGTCGCCGATCTGCGCGCCTATGGCGGACAGGCGGACTCCGCGGAAGTTGATCTGTCTCAGGACACCGGCGGCGCGGCGGCGGTGAGCGCGGCGGCGGCGCGCTTCGGCCGGCTCGACATTCTGATCAACAACGCGGGCGTCAACATCCGCAAGCCGCCGCAGGATTTCAGCCTCGCGGAATGGCGCGAAGTGCTCGACGCCAACCTGACCAGCATGTTCACCTGCTCGCAGGCGGCCTATCCCCATCTGAAGAAGCAGGGCGGCAAGATCATCAACATCGGATCGATGACCTCGATCTTCGGGTTGCCCTTCGCCGCGCCCTACGGGGCGAGCAAAGGGGCCGCAGTGCAGCTGACCAAAGCGCTGGCCGTCGCCTGGGCGAAAGATCGCATCCAGGTCAACGCCGTGCTGCCGGGCTGGATCGACACGGACCTGACCAAACGCGCCCGCAAGGACGTTTCCGGGCTGGAGGAAAGGGTGACGGCGCGCACGCCGGAAGGCCGCTGGGGCGCGCCGAACGACTTCGCGGGCATCGCCGTTTTCCTGGCCAGCCCCGCCTCAGACTTCATCACGGGAACGGCGATTCCGGTCGATGGCGGCTTCTCGTCCCAGGGCTGACATCGGCAGGGCCGATCGGCGCACGACCTCCGCGATTTCCTGAAAGCGGTCGGTCAGCGGATTGGATCGCCGCCAGACCATGCCGATGACGCGCGAAGGCTTCGGCGCGTCGAACCGGGCGATGGAGACGGGCGCCGAGCGCGTCTCCACCGCCACCGCCATCTCCGGAATCAAGGTTACGCCGAGGCCGGCCCCGACCATCTGCACCAGGGTTGAGAGGGAGCTTCCGTCCAGCGACTCCCGCGGCGCGGCGGAATTCAGGCTGCAGAAGGAAAGCGCCTGGGCGCGGAAGCAATGCCCCTCCTCCAGCAGCAGCAGGCGCATGCGGCGCAACGCCTCCACCGTCGGCGCGGAAGGCGTCTGATCGTCCAACGGGCGGACCAGAACGAATTCTTCTGAAAACAGCGTCACTTCGTCAAAGGACGGCTCGGAGACCGGCAGGGCGACGATCGCCAGATCCAGCCTTCCGTCCGCCAGCTCCGCGATCAGGTTCTGCGTCAGGGTCTCGCGCACCTGAATGTCGAGGCCGGGATAGAGCCGGGTCAGATCGCCGATGATCGTCGGCAGCAGATAGGGGGCGATGGTCGGGATCACGCCGATGCGCAGCCGGCCGACCAGCCGGTCGCGCGAGGCGCGCGCGAGATCCTCCAGCTCATCCACCGCCTTCAGGATCTCGCGGACACGCAGGCCGAACGCCTCCCCGAAGCTGGTCAGACGGATCTGGCGCGCCCCGCGCTCGAACAACGCCGAGCCCAAGCTGTCCTCCAACTCCTTGATCTGCATCGACAAGGCGGGTTGGGAGATCGCGCTGGCGTCCGCCGCCCGGCCGAAATGGCCGTGCCGCGCCAGGGCTTCGAAATAGCGGAGCTGTTTCAGGGTCAGATTGATCATCAGATAATCTTATCGAATCTATCAGTTAATCGAACTTAAACTAATCACTGTTCCTTGGTAAGTCTGTCCTCGCAAGAAAGAGGAGCGACCCATGCCGCAACCACCCCACGCCGCCGATCGACAGCTCACAAGGGATGTTTACTTAGCGGATCACCCCCATCTCGGAGAGACCGGCGGCGATTGGGGGTTGTCCTTCGTCCTGCGCCTGATGTTCGCGCGCTGGCCTTAGAGCGGGACGCGTCCCTCCCGGAATTCAAGGCCCTGACGTCGGGCCCATTCACTCACCGCAGCCAAAGTAGGAGATGAAGATGAGCGCAAACAGCGAGAGCAGCGTCGGCAAATGCCCAGTGGCGCATGGCGGGGCGCATGGCGCCCCGAAGAACGTGACGGCCGGCGCCCGGTCGAACCGCGACTGGTGGCCCAATCAACTGAACCTGAAGATCCTGCATCAGCACGCCCCGGCCTCCAACCCGATGGGACGAGGCTTCAACTACGCGGAAGCCTTCAAGAGCCTGGATCTGGATGCGGTGAAGCGCGACCTCACGGCGCTGATGACCAATTCGCAGGATTGGTGGCCGGCCGATTACGGCCATTACGGGCCGCTGTTCATCCGCATGGCCTGGCATAGCGCCGGCACCTATCGCACCGGCGACGGGCGCGGCGGCGCCGGAACCGGCACGCAGCGCTTCGCCCCGCTCAACAGCTGGCCGGACAACGGCAATCTGGACAAGGCGCGCCGACTGCTCTGGCCGATCAAGCAGAAATATGGCGCGAAGCTGTCCTGGGCCGATCTGATGATCCTGGCCGGCAACGTCGCGCTGGAGTCCATGGGCTTCAAGACCTTCGGCTTCGGCGGCGGCCGCGAGGACGTCTGGGAGCCGGAGGAGGACATCTACTGGGGCGCCGAGGCGACCTGGCTGGGCGACCAACGCTACAGCGGCGACCGCGATCTGGAGCATCCGCTGGCCGCGGTCCAGATGGGCCTGATCTACGTGAACCCGCAGGGCCCGAACGGCAAGCCAGATCCGCTGGCCTCGGCCCGCGACATCCGCGAGACCTTCGCCCGCATGGCGATGAACGACGAAGAGACCGTGGCGCTGGTCGCCGGCGGCCACACCTTCGGCAAGGCGCACGGCGCCGGCCCGGAGAGCCACGTCGGCCGCGAGCCGGAAGGCGCGCCGGTCGAGGCGCAGGGCTTCGGCTGG
>JBMLRS010000030.1:0-9671 GCA_049240905.1 Elsteraceae bacterium | reverse complement strand
GGCACCTCAAGCGACAGCCCGCGCAGGACCTGGACGGTCTTGTTGTAGATCACCTCGATGTTCGAGACTTCGAGGATGGCCTGCGCGGGCGCCGTCATGGTCAGCCTGCCTTCGAAACGTTGATCCAATCGGAATCCGGGACCATCAGCTTCTTCGACGCGTCGAACTTATAGACTCGGCCGATTGGGATCGTGTTGCCGGCGATGGTGATCGGCACGCCGATCAGGCCGCCCGTGTCGAAGTCCTTGATGCTGTTGAGCGCGCTCTTGAGGTTGGTCGCGGTGAGCTCCGCCTTCGCCTCGATCGCCCGCTTCGCGGCCTCGACGAACAGCATCGTGGTCAGGAAGCCCTGGATATAGGCGGTCGACTGGTACTCTGGCCGCATCTGCCGGATCTTCTCCAGCATCGGCGACTTGCCCTCCGCGTCGTAATAGTACCTGTAGGGCATGATCCCCATGAAGCCGTCGGCGGGCTCGCCGATCTTGGCCCACAGCGAGTTGTCCATCGACCAGAAGGTGCCCATGAATTTTGTCTTCAGGCCCAACTGCTTGGCCTGATTGATGAATTCCGGCACGGGCGCCAGCACGTAGCCGTGGAAGATCGTGTAGTCAGGGTTGGCGCGCCGGAGCTTCAGCACTTCCGTGGAGACGTCGACCGAGCCAGGCGGCGTCACGATCTTCTCCACGATCCGAAGATTCAACCTGCCGGCCAGCGCTTCCGTGGCCGGAACCGGGTCGCGGCCGAACTCGGTGTCGGAATTCACCAGCGCGATCCTGGCGCCGGGCTGCGTCTTGGCGATGTATTGCAACAGAATGCCGATCATTTCCGAATAGTCGGGGCCGGCCATGAACTGGTTCGGGAAGGCTTTCGGATCGTTCAACTCGGTCGCGAAGGAGGCGCCGGCCATCAGAATGTTGTTCTTGCGGTTCAATTCAGGATTGATCGTCTTCGCGAAGCCGGTTGAATCGCCATAATAGAAGTTAACAGGATTGGAGCCGGTGATCTTGTTGAACACGGCGACCGACTGATCGACCTTATAGCCGGTGTCCTCAGGGATGTAGCGCACCCGGCGCCCGGCGACGCCGCCCGCCTCGTTCACGATCTTCACGTAATCGGCGATGCCATCGTTCACGCCGACGCCGGCGAAGGCGAAGACGCCCGTCAGCGGGATTGAGCCGCCGATCACGATCTCGGAGGCTTGGGCCGCGCTTGGGCGGGCGCCGGCCAGCAGCGCGCCGGCGCCGATGCCGGCGGCGAGGGTCTGTCGTCTGGTGAGCATTCTTGTTTCCTCCCTTTGAAGTTGTCAGTTCTTGAACGGCCAGAGGTGGAAGAAGCGGCGGACGCGCCGCCAGATCTCGGCCAGGCCGTGCGGCTCGAAAATCAGGAAACCGATGATCAACGCCCCGAACACGACGGTGCGCACGGGCGACAGGATCGCGACCGCGTTGGGCAGCCAGGGCGACAGCACTCCCACGATCAGCTTCAGCGCCTCCGGGACCATCGTCATGAAAACGGCGCCCAAGACGCCGCCGAGGATCGTGCCCATCCCGCCGACGATCACGGCGGCCAGGAAGAAGATCGAATAGACGATCGGAAAGCTCTCCGGCGTCACCACGCGGAAGAAATAGATCCAAAGCCCGCCCGCCACGCCCGCGTAGAACGACGACAAGCCGAAGCTCATCAGCTTGTAGCGCAACAGCGGCACGCCCAGCACCTCGGCCGAGATGTCGCGGTCGCGGATCGCGATGAAGGCGCGGCCGATCCGCGTGCGAAACAGGTTGGCCGCCGCCAGCACCATCAAGATCATGATCGGGATGATGACCCAATAGAGTTCCGACGGCCGATCGAGCGCATATCCGAAGAAATTCGCGGGGGGAATGCTGAGGCCGCGCACGCCGCCGGTCACCGAGGTCCAATTCTGGAAGACGAAATGGAGGATGAAGGAAGCGGCGATGGTCGCGATCGCGAGATAGAGGCCGCGCACCCGCAGGCTTGGAATGCCGACGATCATGCCGATCGCGGCCGTCGCCCCTCCCGCCAACAGCAGGTTCACCAGGAAGGGGGTTCCCAGACGCAGCTCCGCCAGCGCCACCGTATAGGCGCCCACGCCCATGAAGGCGGCCTGGCCCAGGCTCACCAGCCCTGTGTAGCCGGTCAGGATGTTGAGCCCCGTCGTGGAGATCACATGGATGCCGACCAGACAGGCCAGATACATCCAGTAATCGTTCGCCAGGAACGGGATCGCCAGCAGGATCGCCCCGCCCAGCGCCAGCATCTGACGCTGGAAGGCGGTGTCGAACAGCGCCTGATCGGCCGCGTAGCTCTCCTTGAGGGCGCCTATCCTCATTATAACCGCTCTATCTCGACCGTGCCGAACAGTCCGTAGGGACGGATCATGAGGATGACGATCAAGAGGCTGAACGTCGCCAGCAGCTTGTATTCGCCGCCGATGAAGGTGCCGGTCCAGGCCTCCACCAGCCCGACGATGACGCCGCCGACCAGCGCGCCGGCCACGGAATCAAGCCCGCCGACGATCACCACCACCAGGGCGGACAGGCCGAACACGCCCATGGTCGGGGCGATCCCGCCGACCGCTCCCACCAGGATTCCGGCGCCGGTCGCCGCCGCGCCCGCGAGGATCCAGGCGGAGGAGAAGACCAGAGGCACGTTGATGCCGCAGGAGTAGGCCGCCGCCTGATCGGTCGCGGTCGCGCGCAGCGCCACCCCGCCGCGCCAGAAACGGAAGGCCAGCACCGCGCAGGCGACCACAAGGCTCGCCGCCACGAAGCCGATCGCGATCTTGCGGGAGACATAGGCGTCGCCGATGAAAACCGGCGTGGATCCCATGAAATCCGGCAGCTGGGTCGGGTTCGGCCCCCAGATCAGCTCCGCCCCGCCAATCAGCACCGAACCCAGGCCGATCGTGATCATGAAGACCGAGATCGGGTTTTCCCCCAGCATCGGACGGATGATCGCGCGCTCCACGAGCCCGCCGACGATCCCGCCGCCGATCAGGGCCAGCGGGATCGCCGCCCAATAGGGCAGGCCCATGCCGCCGGCGAAGCTGAAGAACAGATAGGCGCCGATCATCAGCATTTCGCCGATCGCGAGGTTCACCACCTTGGTCGCCTTATAGATCAGCACGAAGGCGACCGAGGTCAGCGCCAGCAGTGCGCCAGAGCCGAGCCCGGCCAGCGTCACTTCGAAGAAGAACAGCCAATCGATCTCCATCACGCCGCCTCCCGCCGTCCGGTCGCGTCGCCCTGGATCCGGGCGCGCAGCGCGGCGACGTCGCCGGCGCCGAGATAGGCCTGGATCACCTGCTCGTTGGCGGTCACCTCGCGCGGCAGGCCCTGCGCGATCACCTTGCCGAAATTCAGCACCACGACATGGTCTGAGATGTCCATCACCAGCCCCATGTCGTGCTCGACCATCAGGATGGTGACGCCCCACTCCTCCTTCACGTCCAGGATGAAGCGGGCCATGTCCTCGGTCTCTTCCCGGTTCATGCCGGCGACCGGCTCGTCCAGCATCAGCACTTTCGGTTTCATCGCGAGCGCGCGCGCCAATTCGACGCGCTTGCGCAACCCGTAGGGCAGCGACGCGACCGGTTGATTCCGGATATGGTTGATCTCCAGGAAATCGATCACCCGCTCCTCGATTTCCTCGCGAATCTCCGCTTCCTCGCGCTGGGCGCGGCCCCAGTAGAGCAGGGCGTCCAGCAGGCCGGTCTTCATATGCGCGTGTCGGCCGAGCTTGATGTTGTCCAGCACGGTCATGCCGCGGAACAAGGCGATGTTCTGGAACGTGCGGGCGAGGCCGCGCCTAGCGCGCTCAGGCGGATAAACCTTGGCGAGATCCTGGCCTTCGAAGCGGATCTGGCCCGATTTCGGCTGATAGAAACCGGAGATGCAGTTGAACAGCGAGGTTTTGCCGGCGCCGTTCGGCCCGATGACCGCGGTGATCGAGCCGGGCGCCACCTCGAAGCTGACGTCGCTCAGCACCTTAAGCCCGCCAAATGCGAGCGAGACCTGGTCAAGCGCAAGAGTAGCGGCCGCCCCCGACCTCTCCATCCCGTTTCCTCCCCTCGATCGACCCCGCGCCTTCAGGCGTCTGTCTGGTCGGTCGTCCCTATCGCACCGTGTCTAGATACCACCGTTGTTTATTTCGCCTGCATGCGCAAGGCCCCATCCAGGCGAATCGTCTCGCCGTTCAGCATGGGGTTGGCGATGATCGCCAAGGCCAACTGCGCGTATTCCGACGGCTTGCCGAGCCGCGACGGGAAGGGCACCGCGGCCCCCAGGCTGTCCTGCACTTCTTGCGGCAAGCCGCGCAGCATCGGCGTCTCGAAGATCCCCGGCGCGATGGCGCAAACGCGAATTCCGACGGCGGCGAACTCGCGCGCGGCGGGCAGGGTGAGGCCGACGATCCCGGCTTTCGAGGAGGCGTAGGCGGCCTGGCCGATCTGCCCCTCATAGGCGGCGACCGAGGCGGTGGAGATGATCACGCCGCGCTCGCCGCTGGCGGTCGGCTCCAGCGCGATCGCGCCGGCCGCCACCAGCCGCATCATGTTGAAGCTGCCGATCAGGTTGATCTGGATGACCTTGGCGTAGCCTTCCAGCGAGGCCGGCCCATTGCGCCCGACGATTCGCGCGGCCGGCGCGACGCCCGCGCAATTGATCAGGATGCGCGCCGCGCCGTGCGCCGCCGTCACTTCGGCGACCGCCGCCTCCGCGCTGTTCGCGCTGGCGACGTCGCAGCCAACGCCGATCCCGCCGATCTCAGCCGCAGCCGCCTTCGCCGCATCTTCATTCAAATCCAGCAGCGCGACTCTCGCGCCCGCCGCCGCCAAAGCCTGACCCGTCGCCAGGCCCAGCCCGGAGGCGCCGCCCGTCACAATCGCCGATACGCCGTGAACGTCCAAAACCAGTCTCCCATTGCGCCCGTCAGGCTTGTTGATATGGAACGGCGCGGATACTACCAAGCGAACAAATCAAAAGGCCACGCCTTCAGGGAAGGAACCCCCATGTCGATGCCCCAGGCTCTCCAGGGCCGCTTGAAGATCCCGGCGATCGCCTCGCCGATGTTCCTGGTCTCCGGGCCGGATCTTGTGGTTGAGACCTGCCGCAGCGGCGTGTTGGGCACTTTTCCCGCCCTTAATCAGCGCACCAGCGAAGGCTATGCGGCTTGGCTGGACGAGATCGAAAGCCGCCTTCAGGGCGTCCCGAATCCGGCGCCCTATGGCGTGAATCTGATCGTCCACAAGACCAATCCGCGTCTGGACGCCGACCTGAAGATCACGGTCGCGCGCAAGGTTCCGCTGGTCATCACCTCGCTGGGCGCGGTGCCGGATCTGGTGAAGGCGGTGCATTCCTACGGCGGGTTGGTTTTCCACGACGTGATCAGCCGCCGCCACGCCGAAAAGGCGGTGGAGGCGGGCGTCGATGGCGTGATCGCGGTCGCGGCCGGGGCCGGCGGCCATGCCGGAACCATCAGCCCCTTCGCGCTGGTGGAGGAGATCCGCGGCTTCTATGACGGAACCATCGTGCTGGCCGGCGCGATCTCCAACGGCGCGCAGGTCGCCGCAGCCCAGCTGATGGGGGCCGATCTGGCCTATCTCGGCACCCGCTTCATCGCGACCAAGGAGAGCATGGCGCAGCAAGGCTTCAAGGACATGATCGTGGAGGCCAGCACGTCCGACATCCTCTACACCCCGGCGATCAGCGGCGTGAACGCCAATTTCCTGAAGCCCAGCATCCTCGCCGCCGGCCTCGACCCGAACAATCTGGCCCATGTCGGCAAGATGGACATGGAAGGGGAGGCCAAGGTCTGGCGCGACGTCTGGTCCGCCGGCCATGGCGTCGCGTCGATCAAGGACGTGCCGGGCGCGGCCGAGCTCTGCGACCGGTTAATTGCGGAATACGCCGCCGCGCGCGCCAGCCTCGCGAGTTGAGCATGGGCGAGGCCTACATCGTCGCAGCCGCCCGCACCGCTGGCGGCAAGCGCAATGGCCGGGTCGCGGGATGGCATCCGGCCGATCTCGCCGCCCAAATTCTAAACGCTCTGGTCGATCGCGCCGGCGCCGACCCGGCGCTGGTCGAGGACGTGATCCTCGGCTGCGTCAGCCAGGTGGCGGAGCAGTCCGCCAACATCGCGCGCAACGCCATTCTAGCGTCAAAACTGCCGGAGAGCGTGCCCGGCGTCTCGATCGACCGGCAATGCGGCTCCTCCCAGCAGGCGCTGCATTTCGCGGCCGCCACCGTGATGGCCGGAACCATGGATGTGGTGATCGCCGCCGGCGTCGAAAGCATGAGCCGCGTGCCTATGACCTATCCCGGCGCCTTTCACGAACAGGCCGGCCATGGCCGCTACAAGAGCCCGGGCATCGAAGCGAAATACCCTCATATCGCCTTCAGCCAATTCACCGGAGCGGAGGCGATCGCCCGCAAGCATGGGTTCACGCGCGAAGATCTCGATCAGTTTGGCTTCGAGAGCCAGAAGAAGGCGATCGCTGCGATCGAGGCCGGACGCTTCAAGGACGAGATCGTCCCGATCAAGGTGGCCCTCCCGGACGGCGCGACCGCCCTGCATGACCGCGACGAAGGCGTGCGTTTCGACGTGACCCGCGAAGCCATGGCCAATGTGAAGCTGCTGATGGAAGGCGGTTTGTTGACCGCCGCCACCTCCAGCCAGATTTGCGACGGCGCCTCCGGCCTGCTCATCGCCAACGAGCGCGGGGTTAAGGCCCTGGGCGCTGCGCCTCTGGCCCGCATCCACGCCATGACCGTAACCGGCGGCGACCCCGTCCTGATGCTGGAGGAGCCGCTGTTCGCCACCGACAAGGCTTTGAAGCGCGCGGGGATGAAAATCCAGGACATCGACCTTTACGAAGTCAACGAAGCCTTCGCGCCGATCCCCATGGCCTGGCTGAAGCATGTCGGCGCGGATCCCGCCCGCCTGAACGTGAATGGCGGCGCCATCGCGCTGGGCCATCCGCTGGGCGCCTCAGGCGCGAAGCTGATGACGACGCTCATCCATGCCTTGCGCGCGCGGGGCGGCCGCTACGGCCTGCAGACAATGTGCGAAGGTGGCGGGCTGGCGAACGTGACGGTGGTGGAGCGGCTTTAGGCCATCACCGCGCTCTTCCCAACCAACGCCCCGCCTCTCAAGGCGCCGGGCTTGGTATTCCCCCATTGAATGGCGTGGCCGTCCGGGAGCAAGCGGGAGAAGGGGGCGGCGAGCCAGATTCTGAGCAGCACGCGTTCGGCGCCGTTGGTGCGGTCGTCGGAGAAGGCGGTGCGACCGTGGTAGGTCACATGTTGGGTGAGGAACTGCATGTCGCCGGGTTCGAACGGGGCGTGCAGGCAAACTTCTTCGGCGATGTCGGCCATCAGGTCCATGGCCTCGTTCTGGGCGGCCGTGAGGCGGGGGACATTGGGGTCCTCCTGGGCCTGGTTCACATAGGTGCGTGAATATTGGCTGGTGAAGCTGCCGTCCGCCGCGCGGGCGAAGACCGGCATGGCGAAGACGCGATCCTTGCGGTCGCCTTCCTCGTCGGTCGGGCGCATGCGCCAGAAGGGTTGGTAGAGAACTTCCAGCAGATCCGGGCGTCGGCGGGCGATCTCGTTATGAATCGTGACGCTGGAGGCGATCTTGGAGATCCCCCCGGAAATGCCGTTGCTGACGCAGAGCAACGCCAAAAGGTCGCATTTGTCGGTGTGGAAGCGCAAGGCGCCCGCGGAGCGGGAGATCGTGCGGGCGGAGATCACTGGGCCAGGGCCGGTTGTCGGCGTCAGCGCCAAGCCCTGGCCGGTCTCGTCCTTCACTTCCGCCAGGATTTCGCCGGTCGAGTTCTGATGCAGCGGCGTGCCGAGATTGACGCAAAACCCCCAGAACAGACGTTTCAGCGCCTCGCGCGTCTGGCCCTGCGCTGGCAGGCCGGAAAGCCGCACGACCCCGGGGCCGCGCTCCAACTGCTCCGACATCCAGGCGAACAAAGGGGCCAGTTCGGGAACCGCGAAGGCGCTGGCGGGGAAACCTTGAGAGGGCAATCCGCGCGCGGCGTCCGTCGCGCGCTCCAGCGCCGCGATCTCGTGATCGGTGAGGACGCGACGCCAGGCGCCGGAGGCCAATAGCTCGGGGCCGCGCCAGGCGGCCGGGCTGTCGATGGGGTTCAAGTCGGTCATGGCCTGAGCCTGCCGACCCCATGCTTAAAACGCCAGCAGATTGTCCCGGAAATGCGGGCTCTCGAAGCCGGTGCGGGTCAGGCCGCGCTGCTGTAGGGCGGGAACCAATCCATCGGTGATCTCCGCCACGCTGCGCCGGCTGACGTCGCCGAGATAGATCAGGAAGCCGTCGCCGCCAACCTCCTGCATGATCTCGTCCATCTGCGCGGCCACGCTGTCCGGCGTGCCCCAGAGGTTCAGCGACCCGCCGCTGGTGGAGTAATCGACGATCGCTTCGCGCAGGGTTTTGCCGGTCGCGCGCTTCAGGAAAGTGGTGAGCGAGGATTGGTGGCCGTTGGTGGTCAGCTCCCCGATCGGCGCATCAAGGTCGAAGCCGGAGAGATCGAGGTTGGTGGTCCAACCGAACTGGGCGAGGCGGCCGGCGATATCGTTCTCCGCCTCGGCGCGACGCCGATCCACCCGGATCTTCGCCTCCTCCATCGTGTTGGCGACGATCGGGGCGACCAGGAACAGGATCTTGCAATGGTCGGGGTTGCGACCGAAGCGGATCATGTGGTTGCGCACGTCGGAGCGGTATTCCTTCATCGCTTCGATGCCCTTGGGCGCGGCGACGATGGTGTCCGCCCATTTCGCGGCGATCTCGCGGCCGGGGCCGGAGCCGCCGGCCTGGGCGATCACTGGCCGGCCCTGCGGCGCCGGACCGGAGTTCAGCGGGCCGCGGCTGGCGTAGTATTTCCCTTTATGGTCGATGGTGTGGACCTTGGTCGGGTCGATCAGCACGCCGGTCTTGCGGTCGGCGACGATCGCGCCGGGCTCCCAGCTGTCCCACAGTTTGGTGACGACGTCGATGTATTCATGCGCCATTTCATAGCGCTGGTCGTGCGGCGGCAGGGCGTCCATGCCGAAATTCATGGCGGAGAAGTCGGAGCTGCCGGTCACCATGTTCCAGCCGCCGCGCCCGCCTGACACCTGATCGAGCGTGCCGACGATGCGGGCGACCAGATAGGGGTGATAGGCGAAGGTGGACAGGGTGGGGACGATCCCCAGATTTTTCGTGCCCTTCGCCATCAGGCTGGCGACTACGGTCGGTTCCTGGCGCGGGATCGACATGCCGTTTTTCAGGAAGATGTCGCGCGAGCCCTGCCAATTCTCGCCGACATAGATGGAATCTTCGATCAGCATGTAGTCGAAGCCGGCGCGCTCGATCATGCGCGCGATGTCCACGAACATCTCCGCGCTCATCCATTCCTCGGAGATGTTGCCGGTCCAGGGCGCGCCCCAGGCCTGAATGCTCGATCCCTGAAGAAACCACGCAAGATGGAAAGGTTTCGCGCCGGCCATGTCCGCTCCTCTGAATGTCTCTGTCGCCTGTGATCACGGCTACGCAACGGCTGTGCCAGAGCCGAGCTTGATCGCGGAAGCTGGCGCCGTTCATGCGAGAGGAGCCGGATACCTATCCGCAACGGAGGTCCGCGATGGCGCCTA
>JBMLRS010000029.1:0-2544 GCA_049240905.1 Elsteraceae bacterium | reverse complement strand
TAGGCCAAGCGCAAGCCGAGCCCGATCGACTGCGCCTGGTGGGATCGCTCCGCCGGCAGCAAAGCGACGATGCGCGGGTCAAGCTTCTCCGGCCCTGCGCCATGGCGGGCGGCGAGCGCGACCGCGAGAAACACGCGTCCGGGATGATCCAGCCCGACCACGGGCATGCGCAGCACACGCTCGAAAGCGTGTTCGGCGCGATAATCTGGATGCTCCATCCAGGCGATGTCGGACAGCAGGCAGGCCGCTTCCGCCAAAGCGGCGTGATCGGCGTGAACCAGGGAGAGGATCGGAGCCATGAAGGCGAACAGCGCGTCGCGGTTCTCCGGAAACCGACCGACGCGCGCCAGATCGCTCGCCGCGGCCAGCAGAGGATGCGCCCCACGCGCCGCCTCCGGCAACCGATCGAACAGGCAGCCCTCGCGCAGCCCGAAGGCGGAGAAAACGACGCGCGCGGGCGGCGCCGTGATCAGCAACCGCTCCATCAGCAAGGCCGCGAGCGGCAGAGATTCCGCGCGCCGTCGTGACAGGCTGCCTAAGCCGCGCAACCCCTCGCGATCCAAGCCCGCCAGCCGAGCCGCCCAACGACGGGCGACGTTCGCCTCCAATGAAAAATGATGAATGACATGCAGGGGATAGCGCTGCTTCTCCATCACGATGCGCGCCAGCATGCGCCAGGCCCCGCCGACGGCGATGAAGTCGCGTCCGGCCTGGTGATGCAACCAGGGAACCTTGGCGAGTTGACGATCGATCAAATCGGCCGCCTTGCGCCGATTGCCGCCCGCCTCGTCCATCAGGCGCAAAGGCCCCAGCTTGAGGCTGACATGCTCACGGGCCTGACCGCCGGTCAGCCCGACCAGCTCCAGGCTGCCGCCGCCAAGATCCCCCATCATGCCGTCCGCCTCCGGCATAGCCGATCGGACGCCGAGCGCGGACAGGCGGGCTTCCTCGTTTCCCGTCAGCACGCGGATCGAGAGATCGTTTTCACGCTCGACCGCCTCAACGAAATCCGGGCCGTTCTCCGCCTCGCGCACGGCGGCCGTCGCGACGGTCAGAATCTCGGTCGCGCCCATCCCATTGGCGAGCGCGGTGAACCGCTTGAGATTGGCCCGCGCCATCGCGACGCCCTCGGCCGACAATCTTCCCGTGCTCGCCAAGCCTCGGCCCAGGCCGCACAAGACCTTCTCGTTGAATAGAACGGCGGGCGCGCGACGCTCCCCGTCATAAACGACCAAGCGGATCGAGTTCGATCCGATGTCGATCACGGCGATGCGATGGCCGTCCCTCGGCGCGGACGCGCCGAGTGGAACGCCGGCGGCGGCGGACGCCATCCGAGAACGCTTAGTCAGAGCTTCTAACACGCGGCTGGGCCGATTTCTTCAGGGCGCTGCCCCGTCCCGAGAGGCTTGGATTGGTCATGAAGAAGGTATGGGCGCTGAAGCCCTCGCCGTCCACTGGCTCGCGTCGATAAACGCCGTCGGCGTGAAGATGCCAGCTTTGCTGCGTGTCTTTCAGGTTGGCGACCATGATCTGGTCCAGCACCTGTTGATGCACGGTCGCGTTCTCGATCGGCACCAGAGATTCGACGCGGCGATCCAGGTTGCGCGGCATCCAGTCGGCCGAGGACATGAACACTTTGGCGTGCGGCGAAGGCAGCTTGTGCCCCGCCCCGAAGCAGACGATGCGGGCGTGCTCGAGGAAGCGCCCAACGATCGACTTCACGCGAATGTTCTCGGACAAGCCAGGCACGCCCGGCCGCAGGCAACAGATGCCGCGGATCACGAAATCGATCTGAACCCCGGCCTGCGACGCGCGGTAGAGCGCGTCGATCAACTGGGGATCGACCAGCGCGTTGAGCTTCACCCCGATCGAGGCCGGCCGGCCGGCGGCGGCGTGGGCGATCTCCTCGTCGTTCAGGCGCAGCAGGGTCGGCCGGATGCTGAGCGGGGCGATCGACACCTTCTCCAGCTTCTCCGGCGTGGCGTAGCCGGTCATGAAGTTGAACATGCGCGCCGCGTCGCGGCAGAGCGCCGGATCGCAGGTGAAGAAGGAAAGATCGGTGTAGATCCGCGCGGTGATCGGGTGATAGTTGCCCGTGCCGAAATGCACGTAGGAGCGCAGGACGCCGGTTTCGCGCCGGACCACGAGCGACACCTTCGCGTGGGTCTTGAGATCCAGGAAACCATAGACGACCTGCACGCCCGCCCGCTCGAGATCGCGCGCCCAGCGGATGTTCGCCTCCTCGTCGAAGCGCGCCTTCAGCTCCACCAGCGCCGTGACCGACTTGCCGGCCTCCGCCGCCTCGATCAGGGCGCGCACGATCGGACTGTCGGCCGAAGTGCGGTAGAGCGTTTGCTTGATCGCGATCACCGCGGGGTCGCGGGCGGCCTGGGCCACGAACTGCACGACCACGTCGAAGCTCTCATAGGGATGGTGGACGATGATGTCCTTTTGACGGATCGCCGCGAAGCAATCCCCGCCGAAATCGCGGATTCGCTCGGGGAAGCGGGCGTTGTAGGGCACGAAGGTGAGTTCGGGACGGTC
>JBMLRS010000028.1:0-2027 GCA_049240905.1 Elsteraceae bacterium | reverse complement strand
TGGCGAGGCCGGCGGCCTCCAGCTCGGCGTGCAGTTCCGGCAGATCGTCCAGCCGGACATGCGGCAGCACCAGATTCTGCTCATGGCTGACCCGGATCTCGTCGAAGGAGAAGCGCTTGGCCAACTCCGCCACCGCGTCCATCTGATCCGCCGTGGCGTCGCCCGGCGGCGCGCCGATCGGCTTCAGCGAGAGGGTGACGATCCCATATCCCGCCTGCTTGTGCGGGCTGAGATTGCGCTGCACGAAGCGGTCGAGCGCCGAGTCCGCGCGCCGCGCGCTCTCCAACCGGGTGGAGACCGCCGGGAGGCTGGCGAAGGCGGGCGGGGCGAAATAGGCAGCGATCCGCTCGATCTCCGGCTGCGGCAGGGTCAGGGTCTTGCCGCGCAGCAGGGCGAACTCCGCCTCCACGGCGGCCTTCATTTCGGCTTCGCCCATCTCCTGCACCAGGATCTTGATGCGCGCCTTGTATTTGTTGTCCCGCTGTCCGTCCTGATTGTAGACGCGCAGAACCGCCTCGCAATAGACCAGCAGGTCTTCTTCCGGCAGAAAACTGCGCAGCTTCTTGGCGATCAGCGGGGTTCTGCCCTGGCCGCCGCCGACCCAGACCGCGAAGCCAAGCGCGCCCTGCTCGTTGCGCAGAACCTCCAGCCCGATGTCATGCACCTGGATCGCGGCGCGGTCCTTCGGCGAGCCGGTCACCGCGATCTTGAACTTGCGCGGCAGATAGGTGAATTCCGGATGCAGCGAGGACCACTGGCGCAGGATCTCCGCATAGGGGCGCGGATCGGCGACCTCGTCCGCGGCGGCTCCGGCGAAATGATCGGCGGTGACGTTGCGGATGCAATTGCCGGAGGTCTGGATCGCGTGCATCTCCACTTCCGCCAGCGCCGCCAGGATCGCGGGCGTTTCCTCCAGCTTGATCCAGTTGAACTGCAGGTTCTGGCGCGTGGTGAAATGGCCGTAGCCCCGGTCATAAACGCGGGCGATATGGGCCAGGCGGCGCATCTGCCGGCTGGACAGCGTGCCGTACGGGATCGCGATCCGCAGCATATAGGCGTGCAGCTGCAGATAGACGCCGTTCATCAGCCGCAGCGGCTTGAACTGGTCCTCGGTCAGCTCGCCGGACAGGCGGCGCGCGACCTGATCGCTGAATTCGGCGACGCGCTCCTGCACGAAGCCTTGGTCGAACTCGTCATAGCGGTACATGGAATTGCTCCGAAGGCGTCTGGGTTTCGGCGGTGGGGCCGGTGGCGCGGATGCGTTCGCGCAAGGAGACCGGCGTCACCACGCCGTTCTCCTGGGTCACGTCGATCAGAACCGCGTCGAGCGCGATCGGATCGGCCTTGGCCAACGCAAGGAAGGCCTCGGCGGCTTCGGGCGAGCCTGCGACCGCCGCGTCGTTGATCCGCTCGGACCAGCCGTTGGGCGTTCGGAACAGCACCGCGCCCGTGCGCAGGTGATTGGCGGTGACGACCGCCAGCGTGAAGGGTTTTGATTTCGCCATCACGCGGCCTCCCGCAGGGAAACCGCCGCCGATGCGACGCCGGGGATGATCTCGACCTCAATCCCGGCCAGGCGCAGGGAGGGCGCCGCCTCACCCATCGCCTCGCCCCTGCTCAGCCAAGCCACCCGCTTGCCTTGCCGCGCCAGAGCGGCGAGCGTCGCTTCGCGCTGGGCGCGGGTTCCGCTTAGGACCAGCCGGTCGGAATCCCTTCGGCTCAAGGCCACGATCGCGGCTGGCACGTCCGCGTCATGCGCCACCACGTCGGCCGACAGCAGCAGGCGATGGGCGCGCAAGGTGATTAAATCTTCGTCGCCCGGACCCGCGCCGATCAGAAATAGTTTTCCGCGTGTGGGCGCCGCAGGGGCGGCGTCCAATTCCGCGAGAGCGAGGGACACGGCGCGGTCGTGATCGCCGTCCAGCGCCGCCGCCGCCGCTGGTCCGTCGAACAGGCGGGACCAGAAGCCCCGCCGCGCCGCCGCGTCCGGCAACCGGCCGATCGAGAGCGCGCGCCCGCGCACGTCC
>JBMLRS010000027.1:0-2579 GCA_049240905.1 Elsteraceae bacterium | reverse complement strand
AACCCGCCCTTCATCGGCGGCAAGGATCTGCGCGCCAGATTGGGTGACGAGGAAGCGGAGGCGCTGTGGAAAGCGAATGAGAAGATGAACGATTCCGCCGATTTCGTGATGTATTGGTGGGATCACGCGGCGGAGCTTCTGACCCGCAAAGGAACCAAGCTACGCCGCTTCGGTCTCGTCACCACCAATTCCATCTCCCAGGTGTTCCAGCGCCGCACGATCGACCGGCATCTGAACGCGAAGAAGCCGATTTCCCTGGTGATGGCGATCCCCGATCACCCCTGGACCAAGGCGGCGCCGGATTCAGCCGCCGTGCGCATCGCCATGACCGTCGCCGAAGCCGGCTCGCGCGATGGCGTGCTGTTTGACGTGATCGCGGAAAGCGGGCTGGAGACGGATGCGCCGCAGATCACTTTCGTCGAGCGCCTTGGCCGCATCCATGCCGATCTCACGGTCGGGCCGGACGTCACCGCCGCCGGCCCGCTACTGGCTAATGAAGGCGTCTGTTCGCCCGGCGTTAAACTGCATGGCTCGGGCTTTATCGTCACCCCGCAACAGGCGGAAGCGCTCGGCCTTGGCCGCCGGCCTGGACTCGAGCGGCATATCCGTCAGTACCGCAACGGCCGGGATCTGACCGCTCGGCCGCGCGGGGTGATGGTGATCGATCTCTTTGGTCTGACCGATGAAGAAGTCCGGCGTCAGTTTCCGGAGGTTTATCAGCACATACTGACGACGGTGAAAATCGAGCGCGATCTCAACAATCGCCCAGTCTATCGTGAGAACTGGTGGATTTTCGGGGAACCAAGAACCGATCTTCGCAGTTTTGCTGAGGGCCTGAACCGCTATATTGCGACCGTCGAAACCACGAAGCATCGCCTTTTCCAGTTTCTCGACGCTGCGATCCTCCCCGACAATATGCTCGTGGCGATTGGTTCCGATGACTCATATCCGCTCGGTGTATTGTCTTCGAAAATTCACGGCATTTGGTGTGAGAGTGCGGGTGGTACTCTCGAGGATCGGCCTCGCTACTCTAAATCCCGCTGCTTCGACCCCTTCCCCTTCCCGGATGCCAGCGACCGGCAGAAGCGGGATATTCGCGCCATTGCCGAAGAGTTGGACGCCCTGCGAAAACGGGTTCTGGCTGATCACCCGGATTTCACCCTGACCGGCCTCTACAATGTGCTGGAGAAGCTGCGCGGCGGGATCAAGCCGGCGGATCTAGGTCAGGAGGATCGCCACGTCTTGGACGCTGGCTTGGTTTTGATCCTGAAGGAGCTGCATGACCGCCTCGATCACGCCGTCGCGGCGGCCTATGGCTGGCCGGCGGATCTGGAGGAAGAGGAAATCCTCTACCGCGTCGTGGCCCTGAACAAAGCGCGGGCGCGGGAGGAAGCGCAGGGATTGGTGCGCTGGCTGCGCCCGGATTATCAGGCTCCACGCTTCGGCGTCGCCCAGCAGAGGTCGGAGCTGGATCTGGCCGGCGCTGCGCAGGGCCAGGGGGAGGCGCCCGGCGCCCGTCCCGCCTTCCCGGCGGAGGAAGCGCAGCAGACCGCCTTGATCATGTTCGAACTGGCCGCCGCCCAAGCTCCCCTGAAGCCGGACATGCTCGCCCAGCGTTTCCGCCAGGGCCGCCGCGTCGAACCGGCCGTCGCCGCGACGCTGGACGCCATCCTGCGCATGGGCTTCCTCGCCGGCGACCGCGCCTCAGGCTACCAGCTGCGCGCCGATCGGATGGGATAGCCGCGTCACTCCCCTCGCCCTGAGCCCGTCGAAGGGCCGGGCAAACTCCCCGCCGCTTCCCGCGAGCCCACCCTTCGACAGGCTCAGGTGAGGGAAGTTATTGTTTTAAAATAGATTTCATCGCCGCCGCTCAATAATGAAACTGGCATTGCGCGATCTCGATGCTCTGATTGGGCGGCGCGCCAGTGATGCGATAGACCAGCCTGTGTTCGCCGGTGAGACGCCGTGACCACCAGCCGGAGAGATCGCCTTTCAAGGGTTCGGGCTTTCCGATCCCTCTGAACGGATCGCGCATCGCGTCGGCGATCAAGCCGTTCAGCTTCGCGAACGTCGCTTGGTCGCTCGCGCGCCAGAACTGATATTGCGCCCAGGCGTCGCTCGAGAAAATCAGCCTCACGGCTCGATGAGCGCGCGCTCCACCCCTGCGCCTGCGTCCAACTCCTCAATAGAGCGCCGCAAAGCCTTTGCGTTCGCGGGTGTGGAGAGCAGATGCATCGTTTCCTGAATCGCGTTCCAGGCGTCGAGCGAGATCATCACCACGGCCTTGCGGTTTCCGCGGGTGACGACGACCTCGTCGCCGTCATTCACGACGCTGTCCATCGCCTGAGCGAGATTCGCGCGGGCTTGCGAGTAGGTCAGGACCTGCATGGCGGCTCCTTCGAGCGATCGCATTAATCCGTACGAATAATCGTACCTAATTACGCCTCGCCTCGAACGGCGTCAATCGACGCGGGCGTCACAGGCTGTAGGCGAAGGCGGCGGCGCCCTGCGCGCCCACGAACTTCTCGGCTTTCACGTCGAACGCGGCGCGCAGGATCGCCGGGGTCAGGGCCCGGTCC
>JBMLRS010000026.1:0-3131 GCA_049240905.1 Elsteraceae bacterium | reverse complement strand
TCCCAGTCGCGCTTGGAGAGGCCGCTGGAGGCCTGGTCCACCTTCTCCCCCGCCACCATGCGGCGAACGGCCTTCAGCATGCTGCGCGACAGCGTGGCCGCGCCCAGGCGGTATTCGTCGAAGGCGTCGGCGGTCAGCGGCACCCAGGCGCGCAGGATCTCCAGGCAGGCGATGGCGTAGGCGCGGATCTCCCATTGGGCGTGGGGGTCGGCGCGCAGGGAGAGGAAATGCATGAAGTTATGCAGATCGATCTTCCAGTACCATTGCGTGTAGGTGTTCAGGGTCAGGTTCATGCGCGCCAACTCGCGCGCCAAACCCGGCTGATGCGGATCAACCGGCTTGCCTTCTGAATCCTCGTTCAGCAGATCGACATAGGTCGCGTAGCTGCGCTCCGCGTCGTTGCGCAGCAGGGTCAGCACCTTCTCGGCCTGTTCGGGGTCGAACAGGTCGCCGCGGCCCTGGCGGTTGCTGGTCGATTGGGCGGCCAGATGCTCGGGCGCCGGGAGATAGAATTCCTTATCCATGATCGAATAGCGCGCGGAATACTCGTTCACGTTCGCGGTGCGATGGCGGATCCACTGACGCGCGATGAAGATCGGCAGCTTCACATGCAGCTTGATCTCGCACATCTCGAACGGCGTCGAATGGCGGTGGCGCATCAGATAATTGATCAGCCCCTTGTCCTCGCTGACCTTCTTGGTGCCCCGTCCATAGGACACGCGGGCGGCCTGCACGACGGCGGAATCGTCGCCCATATAGTCGACGACGCGCAGAAAGCCGTGATCCAGCACCGGAATCGGCGTGAACATCAGCGCCTCCAGCGCCGGCGCGGTGGGGCGAAGGGTGGGGGTCGGAACCGCGCGGGCCTGCGCGATCTCAGCCTCTTGCTCGGACGTCAAAATCATCCTGGCGGGATAACACATCCGCCTTGACTGGGAAACTAGGGCGACGCTCCCGACCCACGCCCCTTTCATCCGGGGCCCTGTCACCCTATAGTAATGCGGTCGGTTCGCCGACTATGGCGATAAACGCTGCGCGGAATAGACGTTATGGACCCGGGGGCGGTACCCGGCGCCTCCACCAAATCCGCTTCCCACGCCGATGGCTGGGAGGGGGACCCACGGGGGCGAAACAGGCTCGACATGCGTAGTAAAGGTGTGGTTTTCGCTCGGCATGGCACCGCCGTCATCGGGCCAAACACATAGGTGCCAACGATAACGTTGCTCCTGCTATGAAGGCCGCTGCCTAACCATCCTAACGGATGCTAGGGCAATAGCCTGACCGCGCGGTTCGGGGGGCGCCGGGCAACAGAAGCCCCCCACTGAAACGAGATTTCAAGACGAAGGATCAGATGGCGAACCGGGGCTTCACCTACGAGACCATGATCGAAGAGGCCTTGCGCGGCGTGGTGCGTCGGGTCCTGAAAATGGTGCAGAAGGACGGCCTGCCAGGCGATCACCATATCTACCTGACCTTCAGGACCGACGCGGAGGGCGTCGACGTCTCCGACGCGATACGCGCCCGCTGGCCGGAGGAGATGACCATCGTGATCCAGCATCAATACTGGGATCTCGAGGTCTACGCGGAGCGCTTCTCCGTCACTCTCAGCTTCTCCGACGTGCCGCAGAAGCTGGTGATCCCTTACGCGGCGATCACCGCCTTCGCCGACCCCTCCGTGAAGTTCGGCCTGCAGTTCATGCATCAGACCGGCGCGCATGACGAGGGCGACGAAACGCCCGCGCCAGCCGCGCCGATCGCCGCGACGCCCGAGGACGCCCCCGCTGGGGACGGGGCCAATGTGGTCGCGCTCGACAAGTTCCGGCGTCGCTGACTCGCCGCTTGAGGCTTGCGCCGCCCGCCTAGGCTCGGCTACTCCAGCCCGGACGCCGCCGCTGTAGGGGAGTTCTCATGTCCGCCTCCGATTTTCATCCGCTCTTCCCCCACACCGACGACCCCACGCCCTATCGGTTGCTGACCAAGGAGCATGTGGGCGTCGCCTCCCTCGGCGGCAAAGAAGTTCTCACCATCGATCCGGCCGCGATCACCAAGCTGACCGACCAGGCGTTCCGCGACATTTCGCACTTCCTGCGTCCGGCGCATCTGGCTCAGTTGGCCAAGATCCTGGAGGATCCGGAAGCCTCCTCGAACGATCGCTTCGTCGCCTACGACTTGATGAAGAACGCGAACATCGCCGCCGGCGGGGTGCTGCCGATGTGCCAGGACACCGGCACCGCGATCGTGATGGGCAAGAAGGGCCAGCAGGTCTGGACCGGCGCCGACGACGAAGCCGCCGTCGCAGCGGGCGTCAAGAAGACCTTCACCGAGACGAACCTGCGCTACAGCCAACTGGCGCCGCTCAGCATGTTCCAGGAGAAGAACACCGGCGACAATCTGCCGGCGCAGATCGACCTCTACGCCACCGAAGGCGACGAATATCATTTCCTGTTCATCGCCAAGGGCGGCGGGTCGGCGAACAAGACGTTCCTCTATCAGCAGACGCCGGCGGTGATGCGCCCGGACGCGCTGATCAAGTTTCTAGACACGCAGATCCGCACCTTGGGGACCGCCGCCTGCCCGCCCTACCACCTGTCCATCGTGATCGGCGGCACCTCGGCTGAGCTGAACCTGAAGACCGTCAAGCTCGCCAGCACCAAATATCTCGACGAGCTGCCGCGCGAGGGCAACATCCATGGCCAGGCCTTCCGCGACGTCGCCTTCGAAGCCGAGATCCTGGAGCTGACGCGCAAGATGGGCATCGGCGCGCAGTTCGGCGGCAAGTATTTCTGCCACGACGTGCGCGTGATCCGCCTGCCGCGCCACGGCGCCTCGTGCCCGGTCGGCATCGGCGTGTCGTGCAGCGCCGACCGGCAGGCGCTCGGCAAGATCACGCGCGACGGCGTGTTCGTGGAGCAGTTGGAGACCAACCCGGCGCGCTTCCTGCCGGAGGTCGAGGACGGCCACCTCGGCGGCGACGTCGTGCGCATCGACCTGCGCCGGCCGATGGCCGAGATCCGCGCCACGCTCGCCAAGCACCCGATCAAGACGCGCTTCGCGCTCACCGGCCCAATGGTCGTCGCGCGCGACATCGCGCACGCGCGCATGATGGAGCGGCTGGCCGCCGGCCAGGGTCT
>JBMLRS010000025.1:4736-13147 GCA_049240905.1 Elsteraceae bacterium | reverse complement strand
CGCCGTTCGAGATGGTGCTGATGGACGTGCAGATGCCTGAAATGGATGGAGTCGAGGCGACCCGGGAGATCCGGGCGCTCGGCGGCCATTTCCTGGCCTTGCCCATCGTGGCGGTGACCGCCAACGTGCTGCCTGGCGACGCGGCCCGCTATGTCGGCCATGGCATGAATGGAGTTCTGGCCAAACCGATCGAGCCGCAGGCGCTGCGCGCCGCCCTGGAGGGGTTCGCGCTGGAGGGGGCCGGGGCCGCGCTTGAGGACTCGCCTGAAGACCACCGCCTGCCCTCCTCCGATCATCTGCGCGAGATCGACTTTGACGTAATCGCGGATATGCGCGAGGCGGTGGGCGACGAAGTCTATCTATCGCTGATGCTGGATTTGAAGCGCGACGTGTCGCGCCATCTCGAGCTGATCGAACAGGGCCTCAAATCCACGGAAGGCGAAGACCTGCGACGCGGCGCGCACTCCCTCTCCAGCCTGCTCTGCACGTTCGGCCTCAACAACGCCGGCCTCGCCTATGGTCGGGTCGAGGAGCTCATTCGCGCCGGAAAGCTGGAGCACGCGAAAACGCTCGGCGCGCTGCTTGAGCGCGAAACCCTGCCCGTGATGGAGGCGTTCGAGCTTCGCATCAGACGCGACGACGCGCGCCCCCAGGACCCGCCGGGGGCGCGCGTCGACGCTTAGAACAAGATCGGCTTACGTCGAAGCCGATCTTGTTCAGACCTTCATGGAGAATAGCGCGTTTTCGGCTTTCGGTGATCCAGGCCAAATTGAAAACGCGGAGGGATAGATCGCCTACGGAAGGATCGCGATGTCGCGGATCGCCCCGCGCACGCCGGTCACCGCCGGCCCGCGGGTCAGCATCCCGTCAGCCAGATTGAGCGTGTGGACGAAGCCGCTGGCGACCACCAAAGCAAGGTTGCCGCTCGCCCCAACCGGCGCGATGTCGAAAGCGACCGGGCCGGTCGGCAGGTTCATCAAGCCGATCGTGTTCAAGACGCCGTCATTCGGCGGAACCTGACGGGTCAGGCTCATGATCGGAACGTCGATGTCATACAGGGTCGTTGCCGTCGCGCCAGCCGCGGAATTGCTGTAGGCGGCGGCGGTCACGCGCGGCGCGGCCCCCTTCTGGGCGTCGGCGTCGGCATATTTCAGGGAACCGTCCGTCGCGACCACGCCGTCATCGACGTTGGCGCGCAGGCTCGCCCCGTCCGCGCCGATGATGCGCAGCCGATCCGCCACCGGATTGAAGTCCACCGCCCCTTCGACGCCAGGCGCCAAGGTCTTTTGCAGTTTCACTTTCATCGTCGCCGCGCCGGTCGCGGCGTTGATCGTCACGACCGTCCCGTCAGCCAGAAGCCCATAGAGCCTCTTGTCGGAGGGGCGAACGTCGATGCCGATCAGCTTGCCCGCCGGGCCGGTCATCGTCATGGTCGCGCCCGCTCTGCCGGTCTTGGCGTCCACCATGGTCAACTGCCGGTCGCCGGTCAGCGCCACGAAGGTCTGGGCGGAGGCGTCGGCTGCGACGAGGGCGCTGATCGCGCAGGCGGCGAGCGCCACGCTTTTGAGGGTTTTGATCATTCTTCTTGTCTCCCAATCCGGGTCGGCGCTGGATGGCGCCGTCCATGGGCAATCTTGTACGACAAGATTGGCGCGCCGGATGTGACCGGCGCCGCTCCATCGGATGATTCTTTAAGGGCGTCCAGACGACGTCGGCTCAGCTCTCGCTGGCTCGACGGCCCTCATAGACCTTGAGATGCGTGTAGGCGATCTCCAGCAAGGTCGCGTCAAGGCCGGCTTCCCGCGCCTTGGTCAGCATGAAGCCGACGATATGATCCGCCTCGATGCGATTTCCGGCCTGAATGTCACGGAGCATGGAGGTGGTGTAGCCCGAGGTAGGGTTGGCGAAGAGACGCCGGAAACCGGCCAGGAAGGCGTCGCCCGGCGGATGGCCGTTGGCGGTCGCGATCGCCGCGGCCAGATCGAACAGACGCAGGAACAGCTTGGCGCCGTCCGGGGTCGCCGCGATCTCGCCGACGCTCCCGCGCATCAGACAGGTCATCGCCGCGGCCGTGGAGAGATGCGCCAGCTTCTCCCACATCTCGGACAGGATGGTCGCGGTCGCGTTGGCCGCGACGCTGTCGGTCGGGAAAGCGGCGACGATCGCGGAGGCGCGGGCGCTCATCTCGCCGCTTTGCTCGCCCAGCGTCACGAACCGCCAATCGTTGAGATGCTTCACCACGCCCTCCGAGGTGAGGGTGGAGGCGATCTTGGCGATGCCGCCCAGCACCTGCGACTGGCCGAAACGCGCGTTCAGCCGATCGAGATGCGCGAGCCCGTTCAAAAGCGGCAGCACGACGCCGTCCGGCTTCAGCCCTGGCGCGATCGCCTCGATCGAACTGTCCAGATCGTAGGCCTTGCAGGTCAGCAGGACGACATCGAACTCAGGCTTGAGGTCCGCCGCCAAGACGCTCCTCACAGCAAGGGTCGCGTCGCCCATCGGGCTCTCGATCCGCAGCCCGTCGTTCTCCAGTTGCAGGCGACGCCGTTCGCGCACGAGGAAGGTCACGTCCGCGCCGTTCTGCGCCAGCCGTCCGCCGAAATATCCCCCGACGCCGCCCGCGCCAAGCACCAGAAATCTCATCGCCGCCCCGTTTCGTTCGCCTGAGCCAGCGTTAGCACGCTCAGCCGGCGGACGCACCCACCGGGGCCATCAGGCTCTGCTGAGAAGCGGCGCAGAGCGCGCGGCGGCCAGCCTTCTCGACATGAACGTCGACGCGGGAGACGAGCACCGATCGCCCGACGCGCAGCACGACTCCGTCCGCGATCAATCGCTCGCCCGCCGCCGGGCGCAGGAAATTGATCTTGTATTCGAGCGTGACGACCTCCGACCCCAGCGGCATCCGCGTCAAGGCGGCGTAGCCGCCGGCCGTGTCGGCCAGCGCCCCGATGGCGCCGCCATGGAAAAATCCGAGCTGCTGCGACACGGCGTCGGAGAATGGCATCTCGATGCGGCAATGGCCTGGGCGGAGCTGCGTGATCATCGCGCCCATCGCGCGCATCAGACCGGACGCCGCGAAACTGGCGCGCACCTCGGCCGCCTTTTCCGCCGTGACGGTTTCTTCAGAAGCGCCGACGTTGACTGGTTCTTCCCGCATGATACCCCTGCTCCAACTGCTCACCCACAAGGACGCTTCGCCTCATGGCCGGTGAAACCAATCTGACGAGCTTGCTTCGATCGCTCCAGCCCGAACTCGATCCGCGCGAGTTCGGCGTGGTGGCGCTGCCGTTGGACGCGCCGACGCCGGTCGGGGTGCGCCCGATCGGTTGGTTCCAGGAGGCGGAGGGCCAGACGCTGATCGCGCCGGCCGACGCCCTCTCGAAGGCTGGCTTCGAACTTCCCGGCGGCTGGGCGCGGATCACCCTGACGGTGCACTCGTCCCTAGAGGCGGTTGGCCTGACGGCCGTGATCGCCTCCGCCCTGGCCCGCGAGGGAGTCAGCGCGAACGTGGTCGCAGCCTTCTATCACGATCATGTCTTCGTGCCCTGGAGCCGGCGTCATGACGCGCTCGCCATCCTGGCGCGCGGCGAGGCGCTGCTCTCAACGCTTTAGCGTCAAGGCGATCCCCGCCAGGATCAGGAGGGTCGCGCCGGCGAGCGCGGTCGTCAGCGGTTCGCCCAGCCAAATCAGGCCGCCAGCCGCCGCCACGGCCGGCACCAAAAGCTGCACCGCGCCGGCGGTCGAGGCGCTCAGCGCAGGCAAGGCCGCATACCAGATCACATAACCCAGCCCGGACGTCAGCGCGCCTGAAGCGATCGCCAGCGCCACCCCGGTCGTCGTCAACCCCTCAGGCTGCGCCACCCAGAACAACAGTCCGAGGGGCGCCGCGCCGACGAAGTTCCGCGCGGTCTGGGTCACCGCGTCCACCTTGCCGCGACCATAGAGCGTGTAGACGCCCCAGGACGCGCCCGCGGCCACCATCAGCAGCGACGCGCCCAAAGGCGGCGCGCTCAGCCCCGGCGCGAGCAGCCAGACCAAACCGGCCATCGCCAACGCCAAGCCCAAGGCCTGGGTCGCGCTCGGACGCTCCCCGCGCAAAGCCGCGAGGCCGGCCATGCTGACCTGAACCGACGCGAACAGGACCAGCGCGCCGGTCGCGGCGCCGATCGAGCGATAAGCCAGCGTGAAGCAGGCCGCATAGCCGAACAGGGCGATGATCCCCGGCGCGTTCGGCTTTCCCGGCCAGGGCTGGCGGCCGGTCGCCAGCGCGATCGCCACAAGCGCCACGGCGCCGGAGGCGAGCCGCAGCCCCGTGAAAGCGCCAACGCCCATCGCGCCATCCGCCAGGGCCGCGCGCGTCAGCAGCGAATTTCCCGCGAAGGCGAGGATCGCGAGGATCACCAGCGCCAGCGTGGTCGCCAGCGCGCGGGAGGAAGGTTTCGGAGCGGTCGAGGTCATCATGGCGCCTTGGCGTCTGCGCCGGACAGCGGCGAAGCCCGCGACCATAGACCGGGCTCCAGCCGCTCCGCCAGGACGGCGTCACACTCCCGCCATCTGCAGCCCGCGCGTCAGATGCCGCTGCAGCGCCAGAAAGAACGCCAGGCAGGGCATGGTCGCGAGGCAGCCGATCGCCATCACTTGATTCCAGCGCGTGTCGAATTCGCCCATGAACATCGCCGCGCCGACGGTGATGGTGGTCGAATTGCCACCGGTCAGGAAGGTGCGCGCGAAGATGAAGTCGTTCCAGCTGACGATGAACACATAGATCGCGACCGCCGCCAACGCCGGCCCCGCGTTCGGCAGAATGATCGAGAGCAGCACCCGCAGGCGCGAGGCGCCGTCGATCTGCGCGGCTTCGTCAATCGCGCGCGGAATCGCGTCCAGATAAGCCTTCAGCACGAAGGTCGCCAAGGGCACGGCGAAAGAGAGATTGCCCAGCAGCACCGCCACCGGCGAATTCAGCAGCCCGAACCCCCGCACCATCACATAGAGCGGGGTGATCAGCACGGTCGCCGGCAGCAGCTTGGAGGCGAACAGCAGCGCCGACGCTCCCCCCAGCAGCCTGCCGTCGCCGCGCGACAGGGCGTAGGCCGCCGGGGTCGCGATCAGCAGCGTGACGAGCACGGAGCTGCTCGCGATCAGGCCGGAGTTCATCAGCCACGCCAAGGTCCGCTCCTGGCCGAGCACCACGCCAAAGGCGTCGAAGCTGAGCGGATGGGAGAACGGAGAGACCGCAGGCGGCCATAGCGCCAGAACCTGATCCGCCCGCAGCGAGGCCAGCGCCATCCAATAGGTCGGAACCAGCGCGACCAGCACCATCAGCGCAAGCCCGGCCCAGCCGACCCAGCGCCAGATCGTTCCCTCGCGGGTCATCGCGGCCGCGCCCGGATGGCCGACCAGAACACCAGCGCGGCGGCCAGACCAATCATCAGGGTCAACATGCCCAGCGCCGCGCCCGTGCCCGGCGACAGAAAGCGGAAGGTCTCCGTGTAGACCCGCACCGCGAGCGTCTCGGTCGAGCGCGCCGGCCCGCCGCCGGTCAACACCAGGATCGTCTCGACATTCCGGAAGGAGGACAGCAAGGACAGGAAAACGGCGACCGCCGCCACGGGCCGGATCAAGGGCCAGGTGATCGCGCGGAACATCCGCAGCGGGCCGGCCCCGTCCAGCCGCGCCGCCTCATACAGCTCAACCGGAACGGATTGCAGCGCGGCGATCAGCATCACCGCGAAGAAAGGATATTCCTTCCAGACGCCCACCAAAGTGACCGACAGCAAGGCCCAGTCGGGCGAGGAGAGGAATGGGATCGGCAGGCTCGACAGGCGCGCGCCGACGATCGCCGCGTTGATCAGCCCGACCCGCTCGTCCAGCATGAAGGCCCAAATCAGGCTGGCGATCACCGGGGCCACCGCCCAGGGGCTGACGATGATCACCCGAACCAGCGCGCGCGCCTTGGTCATCGCCCCGAGCGCCAAGGCCGACGCCAGCCCCAGCACGAACGCGCCCGCCGTGCCCGCCAGCGTGAAGACCGCCGTCACCATCAGCACATGCGGCAGATCGGGATGGCCAAGCGCGCGCTGGTAATTCGCCAGCGACATCGGCTTCGTGATCGGCCGCATCAGCTCGGCCAGACGCAGCTCGTGAAACGAGATCTGCACCAGCTTGACGATCGGCCAACCGACGAAGGCGACCGTCACCAACAGCGCGGGGATCAGCAGCGCGATATGAAACAGCTGCGCGCGCCGCTTCAGGGTCAGGCGCGGCGCCATCGGCAGGGCGCGCCGGAGCTCGAAGCCCCGACGCGCCGCGCGGTCACTTGCGAAGGACATCGCGGTTGAGCGCGGCGACGATCCGCTTGGCGGCTTCCGCCGGGCCATAGCGCTCCGCCACCATCGCCGACATCTCCGCCGCGATCACATCGGAAATCCGGTTGAAGTCCTTCTCATAGCCGATCGGCAGATGCGAGCGGGAAGGCTTGGAGGCCGCCGCGTCGAACATCTCCAGGGTCGGCCATTTCGCCTTGGCTTCCGGCGTGATCATGCCGACGCGGCCAGGCGGATTGCCGGTCAGCTCGGCGTATTTGCGCTGCCATTCCGGGCTCGAGGCCAGCGCGATGAACTTCCAGACCAGTTCCTTGCGTTCGGGCTTGATGTCCTTCGGCATGGCCAGCGCGTTGGACGGGCCGCCCGCCATGTTCAGGAACGGCAAGGGCGCGACCCGCCAATCAGCCTTCACCGCTGCGGACGCCAGATTGCCCGCATAACCCGGGGCCCAGCTGCCGTCGATGTACATCGCCGCGCCGCCGCTCCAGAACAGGGCGCGCTGCGGGGTGTTGTCCATCGCCTTGGGCGTGACGCCGGCCTTCACCAGCTCACTGATCGCGGCGAGGGTCTTCGCGATCTCCGCTTCGCTGTCCAGCTTGCCGTCCGCGATCAGCTCGCGGTCGCGGCCGGCGTGGAAATGCATGAAGGTCATATAGCCCCAGGACGAGGTGGAGGTGTTGAGGGCGAGGCCGTATTGCTCAGTCCGTCCGCCCTTGATCACCGTCAGCTTGCGCGCGGCCTCCGCCAGCTCCGCCTCGGTCTTCGGAACCGCAACCCCCGCCGCCTTCAGCATCGCGTCGTTATAGAAAAGCGCGAAGCCGTAGTTCAGCAGGATCAGGCCGTAGGTCTTGCCGTCGACCGTCATGGATTTCTGGGACGGGACCCAGCTCTGCTTGACGTCGGTCTTGTCCAGCCAACGGTCGAGCGGCTCCAGCACGCCCTCGTCGCCATAGCCCCACACGAAGCGCGCGGTCATATGCACGATGTCCGGCGGGGTTCCCGCGGCGAAGCGGGTGGTGAGCATGGCGTGATGGTCGTTGGACGGCGCGTTGGTAATGTTGACCTTCACGCCGGGATTCTGCTTCTCGAACTCCGCCACCAGCGCCCGCCACCAGTCGCCGAAGCTCTCCTGCAACTGGTAGGTCGGAAACTCCAGCACCGTCTGCGCCTGGACGACGCTTGGCGACGCCAGCATCGCCGTCGCCAGCGCCACGCCTGCGGCCCAACTCTTCATCCGATCGATCGCGCCCATGCCCGCCTCTTCCTGCTTCAATGGAGAAGCTGGAGAGTAAGCGCGGCTCAATGTCGCTTAGATGACGATTGAGGAAAGTTTTTGCGGCGTCTCCCGCTCACCCGAAGGCGGCGGCGTAGCGGTCCGGCGCGAAGCCCACGATCCGCTCGGCCCCGCGATCGAGCACCGGGCGCTTGATCATGGAGGGCTGCGCCAGCATCAAGGCGATCGCCTTGTCGCGCGTGAGGTCGGCCTTGTCGGCGTCGGGCAATTGCCGGAAGGTCGTGCCGGCCTTGTTGAGCAGGACCTCCCAACCCAGCTCATCGACCCAGCGCGCCAGCGTCGCGGCGTCGATCCCGGCGGTCTTGTAGTCATGGAAGGCGTAGGCGACGCCTTTCTGATCCAAAAAGGCGCGCGCCTTCTTCATCGTGTCGCAATTCTTGATGCCGTAAATCGTCACGCCCATGAAGCCGCTCCTGGCAGAGACCCGATCGAACAGGGCCGGGGGGCATGCTGCGTCAGACGAACGCCGGCGCCAAGCGCGGGATCAGGCGGCCGCGCGATAAAGCGCGAACTCCTCCTGGAACGCCCGCGCCACCGCCGGCCGCGCCATCTGACGACTATGATAAGCCTTGAGCGTAGGCCAATCCTCCAGCATGACGCCAGCCGGCCCAGTCCAGTTCAATGTCGTGGTGAGATAAGCGTCGGCCACGGTGAATCCATCGAGCAGGTGATCGCGCTCGGCAAGGTGGTTCGAGAGGTATCCAAACCGCTTAGGCAGCAGCTGGTCGCGCGCGAAGGCTTTCGCCTCGGGCGGCGAGGCGGGGTTCAAGATATAATTGAAGACCCCTGTATGG
>JBMLRS010000025.1:0-4726 GCA_049240905.1 Elsteraceae bacterium | reverse complement strand
ATTGAGCCATTGTTGCAGCAAGTAGCGCTGCGGCGACCCCGGCGCTGGCGCAAGGCGATGGGATGGATCGAGATCCGCCAGATATTGAAGCACCGCCGGGGCCTCCGTCAGCAACGCTCCATCGGTCGCGCGGAGCGCCGGCACTTGGCCTTTGGCGTTGATGGCCCAGAAGTCGCCTTCCTCACGAATGGTTTTGGTGGAGAGCGCGACCTGATGAAACGCGGCGGGCAAACCCAACTCATAGATCGTCACGCGGGCGGCGAACGAAGAGGAAAGCGGCGAAAAATAGAACTCCATCGGATGCCTCCAGCAGGGTTGTTTTTCCTACTGTTCCGCAAGAAAATGCGGGAATCAAGATTAAATTGCGAACTGGTACAAAAATGGAGAAGTCTCGCCGCAAACGTGGTCGGCCTCGAGGTTTCGATTTGCTGGAAGTGCAGGCCGCGACGACTGAGGTGTTCTGGGCGAAGGGCTACGCGGGCGCGTCCCTGGATGATCTGGCCTCCGCCGCGGATGTGGCGCGGCCTAGCCTCTACGCAGCGCTCGGCGACAAGCGGACGATGTATCTGGGCATGCTCCAGCGATCAGAAGAGCGCGTCGCCGAAGCGGCGGAGGCTCTCTTAGCCCCGTCCCTTCCGCTTCGAGCCGGGTTGCTCGCCGTCTTTCAGCGCGCGATCGACTTCTATGTCCTCGGGGACGCGCCGAAGGGCTGCCCCGCCATTTGCACGGCGCCAGCGGAAGCCTTCGAAGATCCGGAAGTGCGCGCGGCGCTCGCGCGGTATCTGGCGAGGCTGGACCAGATTTTCCAGAAGCGTTTCGCGATCGCCCTGTCTGCGAAGGAGATGCCCCAAGGGGCCGACCCGGTCACCCTGGGCGCTTTGGCCTCCGCCGTCATGCAGAGCCTTTCTCTTCGAGCTCGCGCCGGGGTCTCCAGGGCCGATCTGATCGCCTTCGCCACTGTGAGCGTGGCGTTGCTGGCGCCGGATCAGGACGCCAGCTTTTTCCAATAGAACAACGTGCCGGTCAGGCCGCCATGGGGCTTCAGCGCGAATTCCGGGATCTCGCCCGCCAGAGTGAAGCCGGCCTTCTCATAGAAGCCGCCCGCCCCTTCGTCGCTGGCGGTGTCGAGCATCAGATGCGACTTGCCGCGCTCGACCGCCAGCTTCTCGGCCGCCTGCACCAGGGCCATGGCGATCCCGCGCCCGCGATGGCTGACCCGGGTCATCATCTTGGCCAGTTCGGCGCGATGCGGTTGATTGGGCGGAAAATCCAGGATCAGCGTCAGCGTCGCGACCAGCTGTCCGCCGTCGAACGCGCCCAGCACCACCCTTTCCCCGCGCTCCGCCGCCGCCAGGGAGCCGGCCCAGAAGGCTTCCGCGTCGGCCCGCGCGAAGGGGTGCATGAAGCTGACGGAGCCGCCATGGGCGACGACCTCCACGATGATCTCGCTCAGCGCTGCGCGCGTCTCGGCGGCGTTGGCGAGGGAGCGGATGGTGATTTCAGACATGCGTCAACTCCGGGCTAGAACAACCAAATAGGCGCAGGGAAACTCGGTTTCGTTGCGGAAGGTCACGTCGCCGGGCGGACCAAAGCCGAGGCAGTCGCCGACCGCGAGGTCATGGCGCTCGCCCCCCTCCTCCAAGGTGAGGACGCCCTCGAGCACCCAGACCGCCTGGCGAATATGCGCGTAGGAAGCCGCCGGCATCGCGACCTGACCGCCGGCCGGCAGCTCCACCCGCGTCACCTCCACCGGATGATCGGGTCGGCTGAAGATCTGCCGGCGCAGATATCCGGATTCCGGATCGCGCCAGGTCGGCTGCGTCGCCGCGCGCGACAGCATCTGGCCGCCGCCTTCCGCGCGCAGCAACAGGCCCGCCATGGTCAAGTCAAAGGCGGCGGCGAGCCTGACCAGGATCACCGCCGTCGGGCTCGCCTCCTCCCGCTCGATCTTGCTGATGGTCGCCTTCGCGACTCCCGATCGCTCCGCAAGATCGGCCAGAGACCATCCTCGCCCCTCGCGCTCCAGCCTCAGGCGGCGCGCAAGTCGAGCGCCGGTGTCATCCTCTATAGTAGTCATTCGTCTTTAATAGTGGACAACCGACGCGAGGACAAGGGCGTCGCAATCCCGTCCGGGCAAAAACCTTCACCAAGGCGAAGGGCCGCGCTAGGGTCGCGCCGACAAAGAGAGGCGTCATGATCCTGATCGGCCAGTATGATTCCCCCTTCGTGCGGCGCGTCGGCGTGGCGTTGGCGCTATACGGTCTGCCGTTCGAGCATCGCCCCTGGTCGGTGTTCCGGCAGGCGGAGCAGATCAAGGCCTACAATCCTTTGATCCGCGTGCCCACCCTGGTGCTGGAGGATGGCGAAGCGCTGCTGGAGAGCCACGCCATCCTGGATTATCTCGACAGTCTTGTCGGCCCAGAGATGGCGCTCTATCCGCGCGAGGAGCCCGCCCGCCGCCAAGCCCTGCGCGTCGCCTCGCTGGCCTGCGGCATGGGCGAGAAGGCGGTGACGCTGTTCTATGAGAAGGTCTTCCACAATCCGGTCGCGGAGTCCTGGGTGGCGCGCTGCCGGACCCAGATCATCGGCGTGCTGGAGCATTTGGAGACCGACCGCGCCGCGCGCCCGACGCCCTATTGGTTCGGCGAACGGCTGGGCCACGCCGACATCGCCGTGGCGGCCGTCATGCGCTTCGTCATGGAAGGCCATCCCGGCCTGATCACGCTGACCGACTTCCCGGCGATCGCCTCGCATTGCGCTGGGATGGAGGCGCTGCCCGTGTTTCAGGAAATCGTCCAGCCGTTCATTCCGCCGGCCTGAGCGGGCGCTCAGGTCCGTGGGAGGGCCTTGGCGACAGTCTTGGCGAAATCGCCGGTCAGCGCGCGGGCGTGACCATATTGCCGGAAATACCCGATGGGACTGAACTGGCCTTCATCCGCCCAGGACAGCGCGCCAAGCCGTCGACCGGTCCGCGGATCCAGGAATTCCGCCTCCGCGCTCAGCCCGCCATTAAACAGAGGCGGAGCCACGACGGCCATCGCGACGTTGAACCAGGGCTTGGAGCGAGTGACATGGGTGATCGCCGTGCGAACCGTCAGAACGCCGGGACCAGGGGCTTGCGCCACGGGCCACGTGGCGCCCAACTCCGTGGCGAGGGCGGCGTTCATCAAGCGCGCGATCTCCTGTGTCGCGCCAGGATCTTCGTCGCTTGAGAGCAGGAGCACGGCCGGCTCGATATAGACCGCCGTAAAGCCGCTCAACTCGCTTGGGTTGACGGGCGCCATCAGAAGATTCTTGTCCTCAGGGCTTGGCCGCAGCGCGCCGTAATCCTGCATGAAACCGGATTGGGTCGGCTTTTGATTGGCGCAGCCAGCGAGCGCGCAGGCCAAAGCCAGCGCTGCGAAGATTTCTCTGGTCATGATGTTCCTCCGGATCAACGGGTGAGCGTCAGATCGAGCTTGCCCGCCTGCCAAGCCTCGAACCCACGAGGCGCAGGCGAGAAACGCAGGCATTTGGTCCCGGCTAGGCTCAAACGGACGCAGATCTCCTCGCCCTTCACTTCCCAGGACGCGTTGACGGTGATCGGACCTTCGAAGCGTCCGCTCCCATCCTTGCGAAGGGTCAGTTGCGCGCGTTTGCCGTCGCTGGTGACGACCGACCAGGCCTTGTCGTCGATCACCGCCTCCAGGGCCTCGGCGGGGGTAAGAAAATTGGCGGCGAACAGCGGCAGGGTCGTCAGCACCAAAATCGAAATAAAGAAGAAGAGAACGCGCTTTGTCATGGAGACGCTCAAGGCGGTTTCGATTGCCTTAGCTTCCCTCAATTTGAGCGAAATAGGCGCCGCGCAAATGTAAATTTCTTTATCCGCCCCCAAGCGCGACGAAGAAGCTTCCTGGCTGACGCCGGATCGGGCGTACAATCATTTACATTATCTTCGCGGCCCCATCGCCCAACGCCAGGGTCAGGAGGCTGACCAGCATCGCGCTCGCGATCCGATGCCGCTTACCGTTTCCCGCGAAGGTATAGCCGAGCCTGCCGAGGGTCAGCGGCGCGCGGAGAATTGGCGCCCGCATCACCCGTTCCGGGACATGGGCCGAGCGCGCGGACATACGGGCGCCAAGCCTCCGGCGCTGCTCTTACCATTATGAAAAATGGCGCGTTTTCGGCTTTTCGCGATTCAGACTGAGCTGCGAACGCGCTCGTCCCCCGACAGGTCAATGAACCACAGCGTCGCGCGGTTGACAGCTCCAATCCTGACGGAGCCGGCGCGCGTGACGAACGCTGCGTCGAGCGCTGCGGGATGGAGCCGCGCCTCCCCCGCTTCGATCCACCCGCCATCGGTCTCCCAGAGCAGCAGCGTCTGGCCGGCGATCGCAATCTCCTGCTCTTGGGCGATCTCCAAGCGCCGCATGCGGGCGAAGGCGACCCCGCGCCGGGTCATGACGTTAAGATCGCGGATCGGGCCATCGATCAGGTGGCCCGACGTCCTCGCGTCGCCGGAAAAAACCGCGGGCGGATCGCCAGGCGCAAGGTCGATCGCGGCGGCGCCCTCCACCGCCAGCCGGATCCCGGTTCCCGTCAGCACGGCCATCCGCCGATCGATGCCGGGAAAGACGGAAAACGGACCGTCGCTGGCGACGTCGGCGATCGAGACGCGCCAGTCGAAAGTCGCGAGATCCGCGCCGGCTGGGCTGACCATCACTTCGCGGGTCACGCCGCCGCCATT
>JBMLRS010000024.1:0-1313 GCA_049240905.1 Elsteraceae bacterium | reverse complement strand
CATGTCATTGCGCCCGCAGCGCGTCCGCCAATTTGCGGCGGGTTTCCGCGCCAAGGCGCGGCCCAATATCCAGCATGACCATGTGGGTGATGGTCTGCAACGCGGCGGAGGCCGCGCGCATCTCCGCCAGAGCGGCGGAAAGCGCCGCCGCGTCCAGCGGATCGGCCGCCATCAAGTCGCGCGCCTTGGCCCGCGCCGCCGTGACCCGGTCGCGCGCGGCGCGGGTTTCCTGACGACGCTGGGCGAAGCCGTCATTGACGATGCGACGCTCTTCGACCGGCAACTGCGCGATCGCGTCGCGAAACGGGGTGGCGGCGGCGCGAGGACGCGGCGCGGCCGTCTCGGAGGCCTGGCGCTCAAAGGCGGCGCGCTCAACGGCCGCGCGTTCGACCGCCGCGCGTTCGATCGGGGGGGGGGGGTTTGGGGTCGGGCGCGAAACGGGCCCCGACGACGCCGCCGATCAGAAACAGGTTCGCCATCAGCGAGGCGATAAGAAGCGGCGCGACGGCCTTGCGCCAGCGCGAAACGGGCTTTTCGATCATGGAGCGTCGTCCAGGCTGAAGGAGTCAGCCGCCAAAGCCGCGATCTCCGCCGCCTCCATGTTGCCGGAGCGCCCGTCTGGCATCCAGCCGTTGACGCCAACGAAAAAGCCCAGGATCAGGGACGCGGCGAGAGCGAGAACCGGTCTCAACTGGCCGGCGTGCCAGATGGTTCCGGCCGGCCTCCTCTGGATCGGGCTGGCCTGCGCCGCGCGGGTGACGGCCTGGGCGCGGCCCCGATCGAAGCCGCTGGCGCTGGGCGCGGCGGCCTCGATCAGCGCCTCCAGCTTGCGCGCCCGCGCCAGCATGGCCTGCGCGCGAGGATCGCGGGCGAACCAGGGCGCGAGCGCTTGCTCCATCCCAGCCGGCCAACGCCGGGGATCCGCGCCGTGGACGTCGAGGAAATCCTGCAGCCCGTCCAGGCCTTGAGGAAGGGGCGTCATCGGTTGTCCTCCAAGAGATCGGCGAGCTCCGCCCGAAGCGCGCGCCGCGCCCGCACCAGAAGCGATTCCACCGCGCCGACCGAGATTCCCATGGCCTCGGCGGCTTCCTGATTGGAGACGTCGCCGAACTGACACAGCATCAGCGCCGTGCGCTGCCGCTCCGGCAAGGCGTCCAGCGTCTGTCGCAGGCGCCGTCTGGTCTCCATCGCC
Source organism: Elsteraceae bacterium (assembly GCA_049240905.1). Lineage (GTDB taxonomy): Bacteria > Pseudomonadota > Alphaproteobacteria > Elsterales > Elsteraceae > JBMLRS01. The sequence goes on along the minus strand of JBMLRS010000024.1, from coordinate 121 downwards.
GCGACCTGGTCGAGCGCGGAGGGCGCGGCGCTTTCCGGCTCCGGCGTGGTCTCAATGTCGGCGTGCGCGGGGCGTCGACGTTGATCGATGGACAGATTGACCAGGATGCGGCTGAACCATG
>JBMLRS010000023.1:0-5273 GCA_049240905.1 Elsteraceae bacterium | reverse complement strand
ACACCGACCGCGGCATCTATCGTCCGGGAGAGACCATCCATTTCGCCGGCATCCTGCGCGACGACACCGGCGTCGCGGTCTCCACGCCCCTGACGCTGAAGCTGCTGCGCCCGTCCGGCACCTTGTATCGGACGGAGCTGCTGCGCCCCAATGAGGCCGGCGGCTTCGCCGTCTCGATTCCGATCACCCCGACCGCGGCCCAAGGCAAATGGACGGCGGAGCTCTACGCCGATCCCAAGGGCAAGCCCATCGGCCAGATCACCGCCCAGGTCGAGGATTTCGTGCCGGAGCGGCTGCGCGTCACGCTCACCCCGCCGACGGAGCCGCTGAAACCAGGCGTGCCGGCGCAGGTCGAGGTCAACGCCCGCTTCCTTTACGGACCGCCGGCGGTCGGCCTGACCGGGTCCGGCGAGTTGCTGATCGACGCCGATCCCAAGCCTTTTCCTCAGCATGCCGGATATCGTTTCGGCCTGCTGCAGGACGGCGAGCCCGGCGCCACCACCTCCGCCTCCCGGCTGATCACGATCGACATGGCGGCGACCGACGCGCAAGGCAAAGGGATCGCGCCCATCACATTGGGCCGGTTGCCGGACAGCACCCGCCCCTTCCGCGCGTTGCTGACGCTCGGCGTGACGGAGCCGGGCGGACGACCCACCCGCGCCGCGACGTCGATGAAAGTGATCGACAAGCCGCTCTATCTCGGCGTTCGACCGGGCTTCACTGGAACCCGACTGGATGAAGGATCAGAGGCGAGCTTCGAGGTGATCGCGGTGGATTCCGCCGGCCAACGGATCGCCAAGGAAGGCCTGCGCTTCGAAGTGATCCGCGAGCGCCAGCGCTTCCAATGGTTCGTCAACCGCTCCGGCAATTGGGATTATCGCTCCACGATCTCGGAAGATCTGGTTGAGACGGGAGCCTTGTCGGTCGCGGCCGATCAGCCGACCAAAATCGCCCGCAAGCTGGGCTGGGGCCGCTATCGCCTGGAGGTGACGGACGTCGCCTCCGGCAGCGCGACCAGCGCCCGTTTCTCCATGGGCTGGTACAGCGACGGGACCGAGACCGAGACGCCGGACCAGCTTGAGGTGACGCTCGACAAGCCGACTTACCGCCCGGGCGACACGGCGAAACTGTTCGTCAAAGGCCCGTTCGCGGGCGAGGCGACGCTCACCGTGCTGGGCGACCGGGTTCACAGCCATCGGATCGAGAAGCTGCCGGCGGAGGGCGCGAGCTTCGAACTGTCGGTCGATCAGGCCTGGGGCGCCGGGGCCTATGTCACGGTCAGCGCCTATCGGCCCTATGACATGGCGAAGCAGAAGGAGCCGATCCGCGCGATCGGCCTCGCCTACCTCACCATAGATCCGAAGCCGCGCAGCTTGGCGGTCGCGCTTAACGCGCCGCAACGGACCCTGCCGCGCCAGAGGCTGGATCTGGGGATACAGGTCACCAGCGAGACGCCGGTGAGCGAGGCGTATCTGACCCTGGCGGCGGTGGATGAAGGCATCCTGCAGCTGACCAATTTCCAGTCGCCCGACCCGGTCAGGCATTTCTTCGGCAAGCGACTGCTGGGCGTGGACATCCGCGACGATTACGGCCGGCTGATCGAGGCGCAGAGCGCGCCCGTCGGCCAGATCCGCCAGGGCGGCGATGGTCTGGGCCGCGCGCTGCCGGTGGTGCCGTTCAAGATCGCCGTGCTGTTCTCCGGCGTCGTGAAGCTGGACGCAGACGGCAAGATCACCCTGCCGCTCGACATCCCCGACTTCAATGGCGAGATGCGGCTGATGGCCGTGGCCTACGACAAGACGCGGGTGGGATCGGCTTCGCAGCCGCTGACCGTGCGCGACGATCTGGTCGCGGAGCTGACCTTGCCGCGCTTCCTGGCCCCTGGGGATAGGGCGCGCGCCACTCTCTCGGTCCACAACACCTCGCCCGATGCGGGCGCGGTGACCTTGGAGGTGACCGGTTCCGGCCCACTGACGGTGGAGGCCGCCGGATTGAACGCGCCTTACGCCGCCAATGAGCGCCGCTCCCTGCCGATCACGGTGACCGGAAACGGCATGGGGATCGGCAAGCTGCGCGTCGTCGGCAAGCTTGGCGACGGGCCCATGATCGACCGCAGTTGGGAGATCGCCGTGCAGCCCAGTCGCGCGCCGGAAGTCAGCTATGTCGTCAGCGAAGTGGCGCCCAACGCCTCGGTCGCGCTGACGCCGCAGTTGCTGGCGCCCTACATTCCCGGCACGGCCAGCCTGTCGCTGACCCTGACCAACCGGCCGCGGATCGACGTGACCGGACTGACGACAGCCTTGTCGCGCTACCCCTACGGCTGCTTAGAGCAAGTGACCAGCACGGCGCTGCCGCTGTTGAGCCTCGCCGACAGCGGCCAGATCCTGGGCGTCGGCCGCGCCGCGCAGACGGCGGCGGAGCGGGTGGACGCGGCGATCGCGCGTCTGATGGGCATGCAGCGCTTCGACGGCGCCTTCGGCTTGTGGAGCGCGTCGAACGACGGCGAAGATTGGCTGTCGGCCTACGCGCTGGAGTTCATGACCCGCGCCAAGGCCCGCGGTTACACGGTGCCGGACGCGCCTTATCAGGACGGTCTCGCCGTGTTGCGCCGTCTGGCGGTGAATGGCGGCTCCACCCCCCCGGATCTGGCGGCCCGCGCCTACGCCTTCCATGTGCTGGCCTTGGCGGGGGCGGCGCCTTCCGGCGCGCTGCGCTTCTTCGCCGACGCGCAAGGCGACAAGCTGCCGACGCCGCTGGCGCGCGGTCAGGTGGGCGCGGCGTTGGCGCGGATCGGCGATGCGAACAGGGGGAAAGCGATGTTCGACGCGGCGACGAACCGGCTGGCGCGCGACCGCTGGTCGGTCGATTACGGCTCCACCCTGCGCGACGCAGCAGCCCTGATCGTGCTGCTGCGCGAGAGCGGCCTGCCGCAGGACGGCATGCAGGCGCTGATCGACCGCATTCCCGTGCGGGACAATCTGGTGCGCCAGGCCCACACGCAGGAGCAGGCCTGGCTGGTGATGGCGGCCGAGAGCCTGGCTTCGGCGCGCGGCCCCTTGAGCCTGACCTTGAACGGATCCCCGATCCAGGGCGCGGCCGATCCCTACGCGCTCAGCCCCAACGCCGCCGATCTTGCCGGCGGATTGACGGTGCAGAACGCCTCCACCGGGTCGGTCTGGCAAGGATTGAGCATCGTCGGCACGCCGATCACGGCTCCGCCGGCGGCGCGCGAAGGGCTGCGCATCACCCGCAAATTCTTCAGCCGGGACGGCAAGCCGCTGAACCTGGATCAGATGAAGCAGAACGACGTGTTCGTCGTGCTGCTGGAAGGCGGGGCGGACACTAAGATCACCCATCCGGCCATGGTCTCCTACCCCCTGCCGGCGGGCTGGGAAGTGGAGACCGCCCGGCTGTCCGCCGAGCGTCTGGCCGCGATGCCGTGGCTGGGCGAACTGTCCAAGGCCAAGGCGATCGAGGGGCGGGACGACCGCTGGGCCGCCGCGATCGATCTGACCGAGGATGAGGCGAGCTTCCGCTTCGCCTTCCTGCTGCGCGCGGTGACGCCCGGCCAGTTCGAGCTGCCCGGCGCGACGGTGGAGGACATGTACAACCCGCGCTTCCAGGCCCGGCAGGCCGTGGGGCGGCTGACCATCCACCCGATGAACTGAAATGCGGCTCGGGCCCAAGTTGACGGGGCTGTTCGCGGCGCTGGCCTTCGGGCCGGTCGCCGCGTTCTGTCTGGCCGACGCGCTGTTCCCGGTTCCGCTGACGCGCGCGCAGCAGCTCGCCACCGTGGTGGAGGACCGCATCGGCCAGCCCCTGCGCGTCTTCCCCTCCAGCGACGGGATGTGGCGGCTGCCGGCGCGCGCGGCGGATGTTCCCGCGCATTTCCGGCTGATGCTGACGAATTACGAGGACAAGCGCTTCGACCGTCATCCCGGCGTGGATCCGATCGCCTTGGCGCGGGCGACGGCGCAGGCGGTCTGGCATGGCCGGATCGTCTCCGGCGGCTCCACCCTGACCATGCAGACCGCCCGGTTGCTGGAGCCGCGGCCCAAGGGGCTCAGCGCCAAGTTCCTGCAGATGTTCCGCGCCGTGCAGTTGGAGCGCCGGTTCAGCAAGGACGAAATCCTTGGGCTCTATCTGACCCTCGCGCCCTATGGCGGGAACATCGAGGGGGTGGAGTCCGCCGCCCGCCTCTGGTTCGGCAAGAGCGCGCGGCAGTTGGACGTGGCGGAGGCGGCGCTGCTGGTGGCGCTGCCGCAATCCCCGACCGCGCTGCGCCCGGACCGCCATGGCGACGCGGCTCGCGCGGCGCGCGACAAGGCGCTGCGTCGCGCCGCCCATCTGCTGCCGCCGGGCGTGGCGGCGGAGGCGATGACGGAGCCTGTGCCCAGCTTGCGCGCGGCTTTACCCTTCCTCGCCCCGCATCTCGCCGAAAGCCTGGCCCGGCGCGCGCGCGGCCAGACCATCCGCACCACGCTCGACGCCGACTTGCAGGCGGCGCTGGAGGCGCTGGCCCGCCGGCAGCTCCTGGACCTCGCGCCCAAGGCGAACCTCGCGATCGTCGTGGTGGAGAACCAGAGCCGTCGGGTTCTGGCCCAGCTTGGCGGCGTCGATTACTTCGACGACCAGCGCGCCGGAAGAGTCGATCTGGCCAGCGCATACCGTTCGCCTGGCTCCACTCTGAAGCCGTTCATCTATGGCATGGGGTTCGACGACGCGATCGTCCATCCGCAAACGATCATCGACGACGCCCCCACACGCTTCGGCGACTACGCCCCGGCGAATTTCGATCGGCGCTGGCATGGCGAGATCACCGCCGCGCAGGCCCTGCAGAACTCGCTGAACATCCCGGCGGTGGCGGTGTTGGACCGGGTCGGCCCGATGCGCTTCGCCGCAGCGCTGGGCCAGGGCGGCGTGCGCATGCGCCTGCCAAGGGCGGAGACCAGGCCGGGCCTGGCGATCGGCCTCGGCGGCTCCTCCCTGCGTTTGGTGGATCTGGTTTCGCTCTACGCCAGCCTCGGCGACGACGGGGCGGTGGAGCCATTGATCGATCTCGCCGGGCGCGGGCGCGAGGGCGGCTTTCCGCTGCTGTCGAAACATTCCGCGACGATCGTGCTGGACATCCTGCGCGGCGCCGCCACGCCTGATGGCTTTGCCCCGGCGGAAGTGACCCAGGCCGAACGCCGGATCGCCGTGAAGACCGGCACCTCCTTCGGCTTCCGCGACGCCTGGGCGATCGGCGTCTCCGCCTCGCACAGCGTCGGCGT
>JBMLRS010000022.1:0-3003 GCA_049240905.1 Elsteraceae bacterium | reverse complement strand
CCTGCGCACGCTCGGCTATGACGATCGCCAGATCGACGCGATCATCACCTACGCCGTGGGCGCGGGCACGCTGGCCACCTCCCCGGCTCTGGATCACGCGGCCCTGCGCTCGAAGGGCTTCGGCGACGCGCAGATCGAGGCGATCGAATCCGCCCTGGTCAGCGCCTTCGACATCAAGTTCGTGTTCAACAAATGGTCTCTGGGCGAGGAGTTCCTCACCAAGACCCTTGGCGTGCCGACCGAGAAGCTGGACGATCCCAGCTTCGACCTGCTGACCCATCTGGGCTTCAGCCGCGCCGAAATCGACGCCGCCAACCTCTATGTCTGCGGCGCCATGACCCTGGAAGGCGCCCCCGGCCTGAAGGACGAGCATCTGCCGGTGTTCGATTGCGCGAATCCCTGCGGCCGCACCGGCAAGCGCTTCCTGACCGCGGTCAGCCACATCAACATGATGGCGGCGGCGCAGCCCTTCATCTCCGGCGCGATCTCCAAGACCATCAACATGCCGAACGACGCCTCGGTCGAGAGCTGCTCGGAGGCTTACCTGACCTCCTGGAAGCTCTGCCTGAAGGCGAACGCCCTCTATCGCGACGGCTCCAAGCTGAGCCAGCCGCTGTCCAGCCAGGTGCTGGGCGACGACGCCGAGGCGGCCGAGGACGCCGCCGAGGCGATCGTGGCCGCCCCCAACGCCCAGCGCGCCACGCTGGTCACGGAGCGGATCGTGGAGCGGGTGATCGAGAAACTGGTTCCCACCAGCCGCGCCCGCCTGCCCAACCGCCGCAAGGGCTACACCCAGAAGGCCGTGGTCGGCGGCCACAAGGTGTATCTGCGCACCGGCGAGTTTGAGAACGGCGAACTGGGCGAGATCTTCATCGACATGCACAAGGAAGGCGCCGCCTTCCGCAGCCTGATGAACAATTTCGCCATCGCCATCTCGATCGGCCTGCAATATGGCGTGCCGCTGGAGGAGTTCGTGGAGGCCTTCACCTTCACGCGCTTCGAGCCCTCGGGCATGGTCGAAGGCAACGAGACCATCAAGATGGCCTCCTCGATCCTGGATTACCTGTTCCGCGAACTGGCGGTCTCCTATCTCGGCCGCAACGACCTGGCCCATGTGGAGCCGGCGGATCTGATGCCGGACAGCGTCGGCCGCGGGGCGGGCGACAATGTCGCCCACTCGCCGGCTCAGGCCGCCGCCGCCGCCGCAGCGGCGGAAGCCCTGGCCGCCGTCCAGCGCGTGGCCTCGACCGGCTACATGCGCAACCGCCTGACCGTGGTCACTGGCGGCGTCAGCTTCGGCGGCATGACCGAAGCCGTCACCGCCTTCGCCGGCCAAGGCTCAGCCGCCCTCAACCTTCGGGCCGAAGCGGTCGGCGACGTCGCGGTGATGGATGATCCGAAGGAGGCCCGCCGCCGCGAAGCGAAACTCAAGGGCTATGAGGGCGACGCCTGCGGCGAGTGCGGGAATTTCACGCTGGTGCGCAACGGCACCTGCATGAAGTGCACGACCTGCGGGTCGACCTCGGGCTGCTCGTAAGCGATCAGGCCGGTGAAAAGGGCGCCTTCGGGCGCCCTTTTTTGTTGGGAGTTGTGACGCCCGTCTCTTGTAACTGGCCTGGAATTGGCCGCATACCGAACAAAGCGACGATCTGGTTTTGTCGCCCGTGGATTTAGGTCCACCTCGCCCCGCGCGCCATGGATGGATGATGATCCCGCTTTCGGAAGCGATTGAACGTAACGATTCCGAAGCCATCCGGGCCCGCTTCGGAGCCGCCGGCTTCAATCCGCCGATGATCAAATGGGATCCCGCGCCTGAGGATGTCGAGAGCAAGGAGCTGCGCTTCCTGCTGACCTATTGGCGGGATCTGCGCGGCGACGCGCCGATACCGCATTTCTCCAAGGTCGACGCGCTGGAGCTTCGGCCCTGCCTCGGCTACCTGATGATTCTGGACATTGGCGAGGAGGAGCTGACCTATCGGGTCTATGGCTCGAAGATCGCGCGCGCGTCGGGTTTCGACATGACCGGGAAGACCGTCTCCGCGATCAGCTCGCACAGCTTCATCCCGACCTTCTTCAACGCCTGCTACCGCGCCACGCGTCGGAAGCGGATTCCGATCCTGACCCAGCACCAGACCCCGCCGGAGATCTCGGTCTATAGCTGGACGCGGCTGATCCTGCCGCTAGTCGACGACTCCGGCGTCATCGTCCGCTTCCTCGCCGGCAACATGCCCGGGCCCTTCCGCGTCGCGCGCTCGCCGGCGCGGCCGCCCTATTGAGCCAGCCTCAGCCCTTCACCACTTCCCCGTCCTCCTTCACGAAGGTCTCCGGCCGCTTGTCCAGCAGCGCGTAGACCTTCTCGGACGGGCGGCACAGCGTGACCCCCTTGGGCGTGACGACGATCGGGCGGTTCACCAGGATCGGGTGGGTCATCATGGCGTCGAGGATCGCCTCCTCCGCCACGCCCGGCTCCAGCAGCCCCAGCTCCGCCGCGGGCGTTCCCCGGTCGCGCATCAATTGACGGACCGTCAGGCCGGACCGCGCGATCAGATCCTTCAGCAGCGGCTTGGTCCAGCCGGCCTTCAGATACTCGACCACTTCCGGCTCAAAGCCCGCCGCGCGGATCATCGCGATCGCGTTGCGCGAGGTCCCACAGGCGGGATTGTGATAGACGGTGATCGGGAACGGCGCGGTCATGCGGGTTTCTCTTCTGCGTGGAGCCAGGTGAAGACGAACAGCGCCAGCGCGGCGCCCGCCAGTTGGGCCGCGATGAACAACGGGGCGGACGGCGGCGCGATCCCGGCGAAGCTGTCGCTCAGACTGCGCGCCAGGGTCACCGCCGGATTGGCGAACGACGTGGAGGCGGTGAACCAATAGGCGGAGGTGATATAGAGCCCAACCGCGATGGGCGTCGCCGCCGGCCGGCTCTTGCCCACCCCCAGGATGACCAGCAACAGGCCGAAGGTGGCGACCGCCTCGGAGAAGCCCTGCGCCGCCCCGTCGCGC
>JBMLRS010000021.1:349-2299 GCA_049240905.1 Elsteraceae bacterium | reverse complement strand
CGTCGGGCCGCCCGGCAGCGGGAAGAGCCTGCTCGCCGCGATCTGGGCCGCGCGGGTCGCCGCCGCGCAGTTCTCCGGCGCTTCGGTCAGCGTGGAGGAGGCCCTGGCTCGCGCCTACGCCGATCAGCCGATCGCGTTGGAGACGCCCGAGGCCTTGCCGGAAGAGGGGCTGTTCCATCTGCTCAACGCCGTGGCGGAACGGCGCGGCAGCCTGCTCCTGGTCCACCGATCGCCGCCGGCGCAATGGCCCAGTCGGCTTCCCGACTTGCGGTCGCGCCTCGCCGCTCTGCCGGTCGCCGCCTTGGAGCAGCCGAACGACTCGTTGCTCCGGGCGATCCTGGTGAAGAAGTTCAGCGCGCATCAATTGCGCGTCGGTTCGGAGGTGCTGGATTTCGTTCTGGCCCGATGCGAACGCTCAGCCGCCGCCGTCGAGGCGATGGCGGAACGACTGGACGCGGCGGCCTTGGCCCAAGGAAAGTCGATCACGTTGGCCTTGGCGCGCGCCGTGCTCGCCCAATCGTCAGAGCCCTGAGGAAGGAAAAGTCATGGATTTTGGACTAAGAGGCCGCAAGGCCATCGTCTGCGCCGCCAGCAAAGGGCTTGGCCGTTCTTGCGCGCGCGCCTTGGCCCGCGAGGGCGTGGATCTGGTGATCACCGCCCGCACCAAAGAGACGCTCGAGGCGACGGCGGAGGAGATCCGCCGCGATTTCGGCGTCTCGGTCACGGCCGTTCCCGGCGACATCACGACCGAAGCCGGCCGCGCGGCGACGCTCTCGGCGATGCCGTCGCCTGACATCCTCGTGAACAACGCGGGCGGCCCGCCCCCGGGCGACTTCCGCGAGTGGGACCGCGAGGTTTGGCTGAAGGCGCTGGACGCCAACATGCTGACCCCGATTTTCCTGATCAAGGCGGTGGTGGACGGGATGTGCGAGCGCCAGTTCGGGCGCATCGTGAACATCACCTCAGCCTCCGTGCGCAGCCCGATCCCGACCCTTGGTCTGTCGAACGGCGCGCGCGCTGGCTTGACCGGGTTCGTCGCGGGGCTCTCGCGTCAGGTCGCCCATCGCAACGTGACGATCAACGGCCTGCTGCCGGGGCCGTTCCTGACCGATCGGCTGCGGACCAACACCGCCGACGCCGCGGCGAAGGCCGGCAAGACCATGGACGCGATGGTCCAGGAGCGGATGTCGGTCGTGCCGGCCAAGCGCTTTGGCGACCCTGACGAGTTCGGCGACGCCTGCGCGTTCCTGTGCGCCGCCTCCAGCGGCTTCATCGTCGGACAGAACCTCGTTTTGGACGGCGGCATGTTCAATTCATCCTATTGATGATTGAAAGATTTCCGTCACGATCGGTGTGGTAGGCAGAGCCATGACCACCAGACGAACCAACGCTCGCCGTCGGGCAGGGAAGCAGACGATGTCCGAAGAACCGGCCGTGATTGATTTAACATCGCCGACACGCTTTATTAATCGCGAAGTATCGTGGCTGGAATTCAATCGGCGCGTGCTGGAGGAGGCGACCAACCTCCGGCATCCCCTGTTGGAGCGGCTGCGGTTTCTAGCGATTTCGGACTCCAACCTAGACGAGTTCTTTATGGTGCGCGTGGCCGGCCTGAAAGGGCAGGTCACCGCCAACGTCACCACGCCGTCGCAGGAGGGCTTGAGCCCGGCCCAGCAGATCGATCTGATCGAAGCCAAGGTGCGTGAGCTGATCGATCTGCAGCAGGAGATCTGGCGCGCGCTGATGACGGAGTTGCCGGGCGCCGGCGTGCAGTTGCTCGCCCCGCCGGATGTGACGCCGGAGGATCGGGTCTGGCTGTCGGAATATTTCATCAACGAAATCTTCCCGGTGCTGACGCCGCTGGCGATCGATCCCGCGCATCCTTTCCCTTTCATCCCCAACCGGGGCTTCGCGCTGGTGCTGCAGCTGACCCGGCCCAGCGACGGCAAG
>JBMLRS010000021.1:0-339 GCA_049240905.1 Elsteraceae bacterium | reverse complement strand
CCGGTTTCGAGCCGATCGGGGCGGGGCTGTTCCGGGTCAATCGCGACAGCGAAATGGAGATCGACGAAGAGGCCGAGGATTTGGTCCGTCTCTTCGAGTCGGCGCTGAAGCGCCGTCGGCGCGGCACGGTGATCCGCCTGACCTTGAGCGCCGACATGCCCCCGGACATGGCGTCCTTCGTCACCGAGAAGCTGCACGTCGCCCAAAGCGACGTCTACACCATCAGCGGCCCGATCGGTTTCGCCGACGCGACCCAGATGATCGTCGACGACCGTCCCGAACTCACCTTCGTGCCCTACAACGCCCGCTTCCCGGAGCGCATCCGCGATTTCGGCGGGG
>JBMLRS010000020.1:0-3527 GCA_049240905.1 Elsteraceae bacterium | reverse complement strand
GACCGCGACGCGCGCTTCCGGCACCAACGCGGTGCGCTACGGCACGATGCGGGAGAATGTCCTGGCGCTCACGGTGGTGCTGGCCGATGGGCGGATCATCCGCACCGCGCGCCGCAGCCGTAAATCCGCCGCCGGTTATGACCTCACCCGTCTTTTTGTGGGCTCGGAGGGCACGCTGGGCATCATCACGGAAGTGACCGTGCGGCTGCATGGCATCCCGGAGGCGATTTCCTCCGCCGTCTGTTCCTTCCCGACGATCGAGGACGCGGTCCACACGGTGATCGAGACGATTCAGACCGGCGTGCCGGTCGCGCGCATGGAGCTGCTGGACGAAGTGCAGGTCGGCGCTTGCAACGCCTACTCCAAGCTGGATCTGCCGGTGCGGCCGACATTGTTCTTCGAATTCCACGGCACCGAAGCGTCGGTGGCGGAGCAGGCGGAGCGGGTGGGTGCGATCGCCGAGGGTTGGAACGGCGGCGGCTTCCAATGGGCGACCAAGCCTGAGGACCGCACCAAGCTGTGGGAGGCGCGCCACAAGGCCTATTACGCCGCGATCTCGCTGAAGCCCGGCTGCAAGGGCTGGGCGACCGACGTCTGCGTGCCGATCAGCCGCCTGGCCGAGTGCATCTCCGAGACCAAGAAGGATCTGGCGAACTCCACCATGGTGGCGCCCCTGGTCGGCCATGTCGGCGACGGCAATTTCCATCTGGTCTATCTGGTCGATCCGGATAAGCCGGAGGAAATCGCGGAGGCGACCCGCCTGAATGACCGCATGGTGTTGCGCGCGCTGGCGATGGACGGCACCTGCACCGGCGAGCATGGCGTGGGCTACGGCAAGATGGATTATCTGGTCGCCGAACATGGCGAGGCGATCGCGGTGATGCGGCAGATCAAGCAGGCGCTGGATCCGCAGAACCTGATGAATCCCGGCAAGATGCTGCGCGCCTGAATTTCACCATGAAATGGATCCTGGCCGGTGTGCTGACGTTCCTCGCGCTTGCCGCGGGGGCCTTGTTCGCCGTGCCCAGGATGGTGGATTGGAACGCCTACCGTCCGGACATCGCCCTCTTGGTCTCCGGCATGACCGGGCGTCAACTGTCGATCGACGGCGACGTGCGGCTCGTGCTGCTGCCGACCCCGACCTTGTCCGCCAGCGGCGTGCGCCTGCGCAATATCGATGGGGCCAGCGCCCCGGACATGATCAAGCTCAAGTCGCTCGACGCCCGCGTCGCGCTCACCCCGCTCCTGAAGGGGCGGGTGGTGGTGGAGAGCATGGTGCTGGTCGAGCCCGACGTGCTGCTGGAGCGTCTGCCGGACGGCCGGCCCAACTGGCAGTTCCTGCGGCCGCCGACCATGGATTTCGTCGATGACCTCGGCGACGATCTGGCGGTGAACCGGCTGATCGTGGTCGGAGGGTCGGTCTCCTTCACCAACGCCGGGCGGCTGGAGCGACTGACCGGGATCAACGCCGAAATCATGGCTGAGCGTCTGGCCGGCCCCTTCCGGGTGCAGGGCGACGTCACTTGGCGTGGCCTCCCCTGGCGGGTTGATGTCGGCTCCGGCCGCTTCGCCCCGCTGCAGACCACGTCGGTGAGCGCGACTGTGGGGTTGCGCGGCGGCGGCAGCGAAGCGCGCTTCAACGGGGCGGCGACGCTCGCGGCGCAGAAACCGATCCTGGCCGGGACCTTGCGCGGCGATCTGGCGCGCTTTCGAGACATTCTGGCGGCGATGGAGCTGCCTTTGCCGCCCGAACTGGCGCAGCGCGCGAGCATTGAGGCGTCAGTGACGTTGGACGAGGAGCGGTTGGGGCTGGAGGGGCTTTCGATCCGGATGGCGGACGCGCGGGTGACAGGCTCCGCGGTGATTCCGCTGGCCGGCGGCGGCTCGGGCGCGGCGACGCTGAAGGTTGGCCTGATCGATCTGGACAAATGGCCGGCGGCTCCGGCGAGCGACGGCGCGTCGGTTGACCTGATCTCCACGCTGCGCGCGCTGAGCCGCATCGCCCCGGGGCGTTGGAGCGTGCAGGGCGAGGGTCTGCGCTCTCGCGACACCTTGCTGCGCGATTGGCGGCTGCAGGCGGAGCTGGCGCCGGGGTCGATGCTGCTGCGCGAGGCGTCGGGCCATCTGCCGGGCGGCACCGATTTAACGGTCTACGGTTTGGCGACCCTTGGCGAGGCGCCGGGCTTCAAGGGCGCGGTGGAGTTTGGCACGGAGGCGATCCGATTGCCTTGGGCTTGGCTGGGCCTGCCGCTGCCGCCCGCCGACCCGGACCGACTGCGTCAAGCCTCGCTCACCGCCAACATCGCCATCGCCGCCGACAGCGTCGCGATCGATGACCTGAAGCTGCGGTTGGACAGTTCTCGGATCGACGGGGCGGTGTCCGTCCGTCTGGGCGCGCGCCCGATGATCACGGCGGCTTTGTCGCTCGACACCGTCAACATTGGGGCCTATTGGCCGACGGGCCTGCCGGTTTCGGCGGACACGGCGGCGTTGCTGCGCCGGTTCGACGCGATGGCGACGCTGCGCACTGGACCGATCACCTTTGGCGAGACCGCTCTGGACAGCGTCGATCTTCAGGCGGAACTGCGCGACGGCGGCCTGTCGATCGGACGCGCGGCTCTCGCTTTGAACGGCGATCTGCTGACAGTGACAGGCGGCTTGGGCAATCAGGCCGACCCTGCCCTGGATATGTCCGTCACCGGCGCGGTGGCTGATCTGCGGCCATGGCTGCGGCTTCTCGGGATGGACGCGCCGCAGGCCGATCTGGGCGCGGCCTCCGGCAAGCTGGCCCTGACCGGTTCGCTCGCGGCTCCAAGAATTCGAGGCGAGGCGGCCTTCGCTGACGGAGAGGTCAAGGCGACAGGAACGATACTGTTCTCGCCCGCGCTGGAGTTGGAGCTGTCGGCGACAGGCGCGGCGTTGCCGCGCTTCCTTCTGCGTCTCGCCCCCGAGTTGGGTTTCGTCGCCGACGTCAGCAAACCGATGGCGATGGAGGTGAGAGCCAAGCGCGCTCCGAACGGCTGGCGGGTCGAGCGCGGCGAGCTTGGGCTCGGCGTCGCCCGGATCGCCGCCTCCGGCCTCTGGGCGTCGGTTGGGATGGACGCCGATCTTTCTCTCCATGGTCTGTCTGCCAGCGCGGCGACCATCGCCGCCGTGTTGGAGCGCGCCAAGACATTCTGCTGCGTCGGCAACGAGACGTTGGAGGGCGTGCTTCGCCTCAAGCTCGTGGTCTTCGGGGTGGCGGGCGTGGCGGTCGATGAAGCCAACCTCACGCTGTCAGCCAGCGCGGCCGGTTGGCTCGCGACCGATGCGAACTTTCGGCTCTGGAACGGGACCTTGGCCGCGGAAGGGTCGCCATGGCGGCCGGAAGGGCTGCGCCTTGCCTTTCGAAGCCTGGATCTGGGCGTGATGTCGTCGCTCGCGGGGATGGAGCGCCGGTTGGCGGGCCGGGTCAGCGGCGTCGCGCAGTTGTCGGTCGATCCTGAGTCTGGTCGGCCGATGGGGTCAGCGCGCGTCTCAGCGCAAGG
>JBMLRS010000019.1:0-1245 GCA_049240905.1 Elsteraceae bacterium | reverse complement strand
CTTCGGTGACCGGATGCTCCACCTGCAGACGGGTGTTCATCTCCAGGAAGTAGAACCCGCTGTCGTCCAGCACGAACTCGACCGTCCCGGCGTTCTCGTAGCCGACCGCGCGCGCGGCCGCGACCGCCGCGTCCCACAGCGCCTGGCGTTGCGCCGGCGGAATACCCAGCGCCGGCGCCTCCTCCACCACTTTCTGGTGACGGCGCTGGACCGAGCAGTCGCGATCGAACAAATGCACCACCTGACCCGAACGATCGGCGAAGACCTGCACTTCGATATGGCGGGGCTTTGTCAGGTATTTTTCGAGCAGCAGCGCGCCGTCTCCGAAAGCCGCGAGCGCCTCGCGCTTGGCCCCTTCGACGGCCTCGGCCAGATCCTCCGCGCGTTCGACGATGCGCATTCCGCGCCCGCCGCCGCCTGCCGAGGCCTTCATCAGGATCGGATAGCCGATGCGCGCCGCCTCCGCCGCGAAACGCTCGACCGATTGATCGTCGCCGCTATAGCCGGGCACCACCGGCACGCCCGCCGCAGCCATCATCTCCTTGGCGCCGCGCTTGGAGCCCATCGCGCGGATCGCTTCCGGCGACGGGCCAATGAAGCGCAGGCCGACGTCGCGGCAGGCTTCGGCGAACTCCGCGTTCTCCGACAGGAAGCCATAGCCTGGATGAATGGCGTCGACCCCGGACAGGGAGGCCGCCGCCAGCAGCTCATCCACGTTCAGATAGCTGTCCTTGGGCGGCGGGCGGCCGATCGGATAGGCCTCGTCCGCCATCGCCACATGGGCGGAATCGGCGTCGGCCTCGGAATAGACCGCGACCGTGCGAATGCCCAGGCGTTGCGCGGTCGCGAAGATCCGACAGGCGATCTCTCCGCGATTGGCCACCATCAGGCTGCGGATCGGGGCGCCGCTCATCGCGCGGCCTCCCCCAGCCAGGAAGGTTTGCGCTTCTCCAGGAAGGCGGTGACGCCCTCCCGCCCTTCCGGGCTGGCGCGCTGGGCCGCGATCGCGTGAACGGTCGCCTCGATCACCGTGGCGTCGAGCGGGCGATCCACTTCTGAGGCGAGCTTCTTTGAGACGGCCTGCGCCGCGGTCGATCCCTTGGCGAGGGCGGCCAGATGCTCGGCGATCCGCGCGTCCAGCTGATCCGGCGCGACGACGTCATGCAGCAAACCCCAGGACAGCGCGGCGGCGGCGTCAAACACTTCCGCAGTCAGGAACAGACGGCGGCAGACGCGCGAGCCCAT
>JBMLRS010000018.1:0-9362 GCA_049240905.1 Elsteraceae bacterium | reverse complement strand
ATGGAGGGCTATGTCGCCGCCAAACGCCGGATCTTCGCCGGTCAACATCCAGGACAGGTCGCCGTCATCGGGATGGACGACGACTGGTGTCGTTCAATCTCCGCGGAGTTGGATCGCCGCGCCGTCACCGTCGTGCGGATCGATCCCGACCAGCCCGGCCTGGACCTCACGGAAGCGAAAGCGCTGCCTGGTCGCCACAACGCGCAAAACGCGGCCGCAGCGATTGCGATCTGCCGGGCTCTGGGCGTCGAGGACGCGACCATTCAAGCCGGACTGAACAGCTTTCCGGGTCTGCGCCATCGTCAGCAGCAAGTCGCGACGCTCTCGGGCGTCACCTTCGTCAATGACAGCAAGGCGACCAACGCCGACGCCGCCGGGAACGCGCTTGGCTGCTATGACGCCATCTACTGGATCGCCGGCGGCGTGCCCAAAGAGGGCGGCGTCGAGAGCCTGCGCAAGTTCTTCCCGCGCGTTCGCCACGCCTACCTGATCGGCCACGCCGCGAAGGATTTCTCCGAAACCCTGGGCGACACCCCGCATTGCCTGTGCGGCGATCTGGCCGCCGCCGTGCGCATGGCCTTCGCGCAAGCGCGCCGAGACGGAATTCAAGGCGCCGTGGTGCTGCTCTCTCCCGCCTGCGCCTCTTTCGACCAGTACCCGAATTTCGAACGGCGCGGCGACCATTTCATCGACCTCGTGGAGCAGCTCAAGGTGGGGGCGTCGGCATGATCGGCTTTTCACGCACGGACACGTCGATCGTCGGCCGCTGGTGGTGGACGGTGGATCGCTGGACCCTCGCGGTGCTGGCCGTGATCATCGGCGTCGGCGCGATCCTGCTATTGGCGGCCTCCCCTGCGGTCGCCACCCGCATCGGCATCGACGACAGCTTCCATTTCGTGAAGCGCCAGCTGTTCCTGCTGCTGCCGGCGTTGGCGATCATGTTGGCGATTTCCATGATGTCGCCGATCCAGATCCGCCGCCTGGCCGTGTTCGGCTTCATTGCGTCGATCGGCATGCTGGCGCTGGTTCTGGTTGCGGGCGCCGAGATCAAGGGAGCCCGGCGCTGGATCAACGTCGCAGGCTTGTCGCTGCAGCCGTCGGAGTTCGCAAAGCCTTGCTTCGCGGTGCTGGCGGCCTGGATGTTCGCTGAACAGAAGAACGGCCGCGGCTTCCCTGGCAACATCCTTGCGATCGGGCTGTTCGCCGTTCTGATCGCCCTCCTCCTGGCGCAACCGGATCTGGGCCAAGCAGTCGTCGTCTCCGCAATCTTCTTCGGTCAGTTCTTCTTGGCCGGCCTGCCAATGGCCCTGGTTGTCGGCATGGCGGCCCTCGGCGCTTTCGGGCTGGTTGGCGCCTACTTCACGTTCAGCCACGTCGCCAGCCGCATCGATCGCTTCCTGGATCCCGCCTCCGGCGACAGCTATCAGGTCGACCGCGCGATGGAGGCCTTCGCCCGCGGCGGTCTCTGGGGTCGGGGGCCGGGCGAAGGCACGGTCAAAAGCTCGATCCCGGACAGCCACGCGGACTTCATCTTCGCCGTCGCCGGGGAGGAGTTCGGACTGATCGCCTGCCTTCTGGTGGTCTCGCTCTTCGCCTTTGTAGTGCTGCGCGGCCTCGCGCGCATGACCCAGGAATCCAATCTTTTCGTGCTGCTGGCGGGCGCCGGGCTGTTGATCCAGTTCGGTCTCCAGGCCCTGATCAACATGGGCTCCACCCTGCATCTGATCCCGACCAAGGGCATGACCCTGCCCTTCGTCAGCTATGGCGGCTCCTCGCTGATCGCGTTGGCGCTGGGCATGGGCATGCTGCTGGCCCTCACGCGCCGACGCTTCGGCGGGGGAGCGATATGAACGCCATGACCGCGCCCCTCTG
This sequence comes from Elsteraceae bacterium, assembly GCA_049240905.1. Classification (GTDB taxonomy): domain Bacteria; phylum Pseudomonadota; class Alphaproteobacteria; order Elsterales; family Elsteraceae; genus JBMLRS01. The sequence goes on along the minus strand of JBMLRS010000018.1, from coordinate 7,490 downwards.
CATTCTGGCGGCCGGCGGCACCGGGGGCCATCTGTTCCCGGCCCAGGCCCTGGCGGAAACGCTGCTGGAGCGTGGTTGGCGCGTGGTTCTGGCGACCGACAAACGCGGCGAAGCCTTCTTCGGCGGCCGCATGGCCAGCATGCCGATCCACCGCGTGTTGGCGGCCCCGATCGCGGGCGCGAACATCTGGCGCCGCCTGCGCGCCCTCGCCGTGATCGGGCTGGGCACGCTTCAGGCGCATTTGCTGATGCTGCGTTTGCGGCCCAGCGTCGTGGTCGGCTTCGGCGGCTATCCCTCGGCGCCGACCCTGATCGCCGCGGGTCAGGCGCGTCTGCCGATCCTGCTGCATGAGCAGAACTCGGTCATGGGCCGCGCCAATCGGTCGATCGCGCCCCGCGCCGCCCGGATCGCCCTCAGCTTCCAGGACACGCAGAACCTGCGCGACAGCGACCGGGCGAAATCGATCTTCACGGGCAACCCCGTGCGCGCGGCGATCCGCACGCTGCACGCCGCGACCTACGCCCCGCCTGACGCCGGCGGGCCGTTGCGCCTGCTGGTCACCGGCGGCAGCCAGGGCGCGCGGATCTTCGGCGACGTGGTCCCCGCCGCGATCGCGAGCCTGCCGCAGGACATGCGCGCCCGCCTCCATCTGGCGCAGCAGGTGCGCGCCGAGGATCTGGAGACGGTCCGCGCCCAGTACGCGGAGTCCGGGGTTCAGGCGGAACTGGCGCCCTTCTTCACCGACATGCCGGCGAAGCTTGCGCAAGCGCATCTGGCGATCGGCCGCGCCGGCGCCTCGAGCGTCGCGGAGTTCGCCGCCGCGGGCGTCCCCGCGATCCTGGTTCCGTTGCCCAGCGCCGCTGACGATCATCAGACCCGCAACGCCAAGACGCTCGAAGCCGTCGGCGCAGCCTGGGCGGTGGCGCAGGGCGAGTTTCAACCGCCCGCTTTGGCGCGTCGCCTGTTCAACCTTCTGCGCGACGGCGACCGCCTGACCGCCGCCTCCGTCGCCGCCAAGGCCGCCGCCAATCCGCGCGCGGCCGAGGCCCTGGCCGATCTGGTCGCCGAGCTCGCGGGACAATCCGCGACCGCCATGAAGGACGCCGCCTGATGCGCGCTCTGCCCCTCTCCATCGGCACATTGCATTTCGTCGGCGTTGGCGGCATCGGCATGTCCGGCATCGCCGAGATCCTGCATAACCTCGGTTACTCCGTGCGCGGCAGCGACCTGTCGGAGAACGCCAACGTGCTGCGCCTGCGCGGCATGGGCATCCCCATCGACATCGGTCATCGCGCGGAAAACCTGGCCGACGCCGAAGTCGTGGTCATCTCATCCGCCGTGAAGGCCGACAATCCCGAGGTCGCCGCCGCGCGCGCCCGCATGCTGCCGGTCGTGCGCCGGGCGGAGATGCTGGGCGAGCTGATGCGCCTGAAATGGTCGATCGCGATCGGCGGCACGCACGGCAAAACCACCACCACGTCGCTGGTCGCCGCCATGCTGGATTCGGCGCAGCTCGATCCCACCGTCATCAACGGCGGCATCATCAACGCCTATGGGGCCAACGCCAAGCTGGGCGCCGGCGATTGGATGGTGGTGGAGGCGGACGAGAGCGACGGCACTTTCGTGAAGCTGCCGGCCACCGTCGCCGTGGTCACCAACATCGATCCCGAGCATCTGGATTTCTACGGCAGCTTCGACAAGGTGCAGGACGCCTTCGCGAACTTCGTCGACAACGTGCCGTTCTACGGCTTCGCCACCCTGTGCGTGGATCATCCGGTGGTGCAGGCGATGATCCCGCGCGTGTCCGACCGGCGGATCGTGACCTACGGCCTCAGCCCGCAGGCGGACGTGCGCGCGGTCAACATCGCGATGGGCCCGACCGGCAGCCGGTTCGACGTCTCGATCAGCGACCGCGCGGTCGGCCAAACCCGGTTGCTCAACGCTCTGGATCTGCCGATGCTGGGCGCCCACAACGTGCAGAACGCCTGCGCGGCGATCGCGATCGCCGATCAGATGGGCTTCGACGACGGCGTGATCCGTCGGGCGCTGGCGGGCTTCAAGGGCGTGAAGCGCCGCTTCACCCGCACGGGCGAAGCGCGCGGCGTCACCGTGATCGACGATTACGGCCATCACCCGGTGGAGATCGCGGCCGTGCTCAGCGCCGCGCGCACCGCCAGCCGCGGACAGGTGATCGCGGTCGTGCAGCCGCATCGCTATTCGCGCCTGAACGACCTGTTCCAGGATTTCTGCACCTGCTTCAACGACGCCGACACGGTTCTGGTGGCCGATGTCTACGCCGCCGGCGAAAAGCCGATCGAAGGCGTGACCAAGGAGGCGCTGGTCGACGGCCTGCGGCTGCGCGGCCATCGCCGCGTGCTGGGTTTGCCCAACCCCGACGCGCTGCCCGTCATGATCAAGGAAATCGCGCGCCCCGGCGACATGGTGGTTTGCCTCGGCGCCGGCACGATCACCCAATGGGCCGGCGCCCTGCCCGGTCAACTGGCCACGCTCTACGGCGATATGCCGGCGGGAGGGCGCAAATGATGCCTGCGTCCAAGCAGACCCACCTGATCGACCGCCTGCCGAAGGTGCGCGGCCGCCTGACCGCCGACGCGCCGCTGGCCCCGATCACCTGGTTCGGCGTCGGCGGGCCGGCCGAAGTGATGTTCCGGCCGGTCGATCCCGAGGATCTGGCCTCGATGCTGCGGCGTTTGCCGAAGGACGTGCCGGTGCAGGTGTTCGGCGTCGGCTCCAATCTGCTGGTGCGCGACGGCGGCCTGCCCGGCGTCACGCTGCGCCTGGGGCGCGGCTTCGCGGGGCTGACGGTCGAAGGGCCGAAGATCCGCGTCGGCGCGGCCGTGCTGGACGCCAACGTGGCGCAAGCCGCCGCCGCCGCCGGTCTCGGCGGGCTCGAGTTCCTGTCCGGCGTGCCCGGCACGATCGGCGGCGCCCTGCGCATGAACGCCGGCGCCTATGGCGGCGACATGGCCGGGATCGTGGTGGAGGCGACCGCGCTGGACCGCGACGGCCGGACCCACAAGCTCGGCTTGCGCGACCTGGATTTCAGCTATCGCCATTGCGGCGCGCCGAAGGACTGGATCTTCGTGGAGGCGCTGCTGCAGGGCGCGCCGGGCGACGCGGTGTCGATCGCCAAGAAGCTGAAGCAGATCAAGGCGGACCGCGAAGCCACCCAGCCGATCCGGGTGAAGACCGGCGGCAGCACCTTCAAGAACCCGTCTGGCGACAAGGCGTGGCGCCTGATCGATGAGGCGGGCTGCCGGGGCCTCACTCTGGGCGGGGCGCAAGTCTCTGAGAAGCACTGCAACTTCCTGATCAACCAAGGCGACGCGACTGCGGCGGACATCGAGGCTCTCGGCGAGTTGGTCCGCGCTCGCGTGCTGGAGAAGTGCGGCGTGACGCTCGAATGGGAAATCGCCCGGATAGGAGAGAAGGTCTGATGGATGGCATGCTCATGAGCCCCTTCGCCAGCGTTCGCGCGACCGCCACCAACAAACGCGTCGCGGTTCTGATGGGCGGCTGGTCCTGCGAACGGCCGGTCTCCCTGACCAGCGGCAAGGAATGCGCCGACGCTTTGGAGGCCAAAGGCTTTCAAGTCGATCGGATCGACGTGACCGAGGATCTGCCGGCGCTGATCGCGCGGCTGACTCCGGCGCCGGACGTCGTGTTCAACGCGCTGCACGGCAAGGGCGGCGAGGACGGCACGATCCAGGCGATCCTGGACATGCTAAGGATCCCCTACACTCATTCCGGCCGCCTCGCCTCCGCCATGGCGATGGACAAGCCCTTGGCCAAACTGCGCTTCGCCGAAGTCGGCTTGCGCTGCGCTCCCGGCCGGATCGTCAGCCGCGCCGAGATGCTGGCCGGTGATCCGATGCCGCGTCCCTACGTCGTGAAGCCACCGGCCGAAGGCTCCAGCATGGGCGTTCGGATCGTGCGGGAGCACCAGAACGAAGCCGCCTTCGACGCGTCGGACTGGCCGTTCGGCGAACAGGTGCTGGTCGAGAAATTCATCCCCGGCCGAGAGCTCACCGTGGGAGTGATCGACATCGACGGCGTTCCGCAAGCGCTTGGCGTCACCGAGATCCGCCCGCTCGGCAAGTTCTTCGATTACGCCTCGAAATACACGGCCGAGCAGGCGGTGCATCTGGTGCCGGCCCCGATCCACGCCGCGGCCTACGCCGAAGCGCAGCGCATGGCGGAGGCGGCTCATCGCGCGCTGGGATGCCGGGGGGTGACCCGCGCCGACATCCGCTACGACGACACCGCAGGCGAGCCCGGCGAGCTCTATCTCCTGGAAGTGAACACCCAGCCGGGCATGACGCCTTTGTCGTTGGTGCCGGAGCAGGCGGCCGCGCGCGGAATTTCGTTTGGCGACCTCGTCGCCTGGATGGTGGATCATGCGGCTTACGGCTGACGAACGCCCCATCACCTCCGGCGCCTCCGCGCCGCGCCCGCCTGCGGCCGAGCCCTCAGCCCCGCGGTTGCGCGCCGACGCCGCCGTGCGCCCTCGCTTGCCGGTTCCCACGCGCCGGCGCCGTTGGCGCGTCCGCCTGCCGCGTCATTTCGCGCGGCGGACCCTGATCACGCTCGCCCTGATGGGGGTGGTCGGCGGGTCGGTCGCGGCGCTGCGAACGCAGGGCGCGCTCGGTCCGATGACGCTGATCACCGAGGCCGGGCTCCAAGTCAGCCGTCTGTTCGGCCTGACCGTGCAGGACATCCTGGTCGAAGGCCGACAGCGCGCCGACCGCGATCTGGTGATGGCCGCGATCGGGATCGATCGGGGCGCCTCGCTGCTGCGGTTCGACGCCGTCGCCGCCCGCCAGAGGCTCGAGGACATCCCCTGGATCGACACCGCCATCGTCGAGCGCCGCCTGCCCGACGTGATCTATGTGAAGCTGACCGAGCATAAGCCGCTGGCGCTTTGGCAGACCGAGGGCAAGTTCGCCCTAATAGATCCGAAAGGCGCGGTGATCCTGCCGGAAGCCACCTCGCAATTCGCCAAGCTGCCGATCGTGATCGGGCAGAACGCGCCGAAGCATGCGGAGTCGCTGCTGTTGCTGTTGGCCACCGAACCATCGCTCGCGACCCGCGTGTCGGCGGCGATCCGGCTGGGCGACCGTCGCTGGAATCTGATCATGGACAATGGCGTGGAGATCCGCCTGCCCGAAGAGGAAGCGGAGTTGGCCTGGGCGCGCGTCGCCGCCGCGGACCGCGACCGCAAACTGCTGGCCCGCGACGTCCAGATGATCGACCTGCGCATGTCCGACCGGATGATCATTCGCACCGGTTCCCCACCCGCCGAGCGGCTGCGCCCGCAGCCGCGCCCAAGTTGAGGATGACTAGCGGCATGAAGCGTTCGAGCAAAACCCGCGGCGGAGTGATCGCCGCTCTCGACATCGGCAGCACCAAGACCTGCTGCGTGATCGCGCGCGCGGAAGGCGACCGCCTTCAGGTGATCGGCGTCGGCCATCACGCGACGCGGGGGGTCAAAGCCGGGACGATCGTCGATCTGGAGATGGCCGAACAGGCGATGCTGGACGCGGTGCAGACCGCCGAGCATGGCGCGAATGAAACGCTGAGCGCCATCTGGGTCAATCTGCCTGGCGGCCAGCCTTCCTCACGCGCGTTCACCGCGGAAGTGCCGGTCTCCGGCCGCGAGATCGGCGACGGCGACGTCGCCGCCGTCCTTGATCAAGGCCGCCGCGCGCCGCAGCCGCCGGATCGAACCGCCATTCACTCCATCCCGATGGGCTTCTCGATCGACGGCAGTCGCGGCATCCGCGACCCGCGTGGCATGTTCGGTCAGCGCTTGGGCGTGAACATGCATGTGGTCACCGCCTCGACCTCCGCGCTGCGCACGCTCAAGACCGCAGTGAACCGCTGCCACCTGGACATCCAGGGCGTGGTCGCCGGAGCCTACGCCGCCGGCATGTCCGTGCTGGTGGACGACGAACGCGACCTGGGCGTGACTCTGATCGACATGGGCGGCGGCTCCACCTCGATCGCCGTGTTCCATGAGGGGCATCTGGCCTTCACCGACAGCGTGCCGATCGGCGGACAGCATGTGACCAGCGACATCGCCCGCGGCCTGTCCACGCCCGTCGCCCATGCGGAGCGGATCAAGGCCCTTTACGGCGCGGCGCTGGCCTCGACCGACGACGAACGGGAACTGATCGACGTGCCCTTGGTGGGCGAGGACGACATGCGTCACGCCAATCACGTCGAGCGCTCGATCCTCACCGGCATCATTCAGCCCCGCCTGGAGGAGACCTTCGAGCTTGTCCGCTCCAGACTGGAGGGCAGCGGGCTCGAGCGGCTCTCAGGACGTCGAGTCGTGCTCACCGGCGGCGCCAGCCAGCTCGCCGGCGTGCGCGATCTGGCCGCCCATGTGCTGGACAAGCAAGTGCGGGTCGGCCGCCCCACCCGCCTTGGCGATCTGCCGGATTCGATCGCCGGCCCCGCCTTCGCCACCGTCGCAGGATTGCTGGCTTACGCCGCGCAGCCCGCCCGCGAACCCCTGAAACGCTCGGCGGGCTCAAGCCTGCCGCCGTCTGGCCTCTTCGGCCGAGTCGGTCTTTGGCTGAAAGAGAATTTCTGATGCGAACCCACAACATCTTGTTAATCTTGTCGCAACCAACCCCCACTCGCGGAGGCTGACCCCATGGCTATGACCCTCAGCATGCCCAATTTTACGCCGCAGGGCGCGCCCCAGCCCCGCATCACCGTCGTCGGCGTCGGCGGCGCCGGCGGCAACGCCGTGAACAACATGATCCAGTCCGATCTGGGCGGGGTTGAGTTCATCGTGTCCAACACCGACGCGCAGGCGTTGAACTATAGCTTGGCGCAGCGGCGCCTGCAGTTGGGCGCGGCCACCACCCAGGGCCTCGGCGCCGGCTCGCAGCCGGATGTCGGCATGATCGCGGCTCAGGAATCGATCGAAGAGATCGTCGAGTGCCTGCAGGGGTCGCACATGGTGTTCGTCACCGCCGGCATGGGCGGCGGCACCGGCACCGGCGCCGCCCCCGTGATCGCCAAGGTCGCCCGCGAGCTGGGCATCCTGACCGTCGGCGTGGTGACCAAGCCGTTCCAGTTCGAAGGCCGTCGCCGCATGTCGCTGGCCGAAGCCGGCATCGCGGAGCTGCAGAAGAACGTCGATACCTTGATAGTGATTCCGAACCAGAACCTGTTCCGGATCGCCAACGAGCGCACGACCTTCAAAGACGCCTTCCGCATGGCGGACGAAGTGCTGCACGCCGGCGTGCGCGGCATCACGGACTTGATCGTCCGTCCTGGCATTGTGAACCTGGATTTCAACGACATCCGGGCCATCATGAACGAGATGGGCAAAGCGATGATGGGCACGGGCGAAGCGTCCGGCGACCGTCGCGCGCTTGACGCGGCGGAGGCCGCCATCTCCAACCCGCTGCTCGACGACGCTTCGATGAAGGGCGCCCGCGGCGTCTTGATCA
>JBMLRS010000017.1:1837-3738 GCA_049240905.1 Elsteraceae bacterium | reverse complement strand
CAGCCCCAATCGGCCGGCGTCCGCGCCGCCGAGCAGGGAGGGCGTCAAGCCGGCGGCGGCGCTGTTCAGCCAATACGCAAAAAGGAATAGCGGCGTCGCGAGCGCCAGTGCGCGCGGCGCCCGCTTCCCTGTTTGCGTCGCGATCTGCGACGCGCCTTGCGAGAGCGTGGTCAACGAGCGCGGCGGCGGAAGAGCGCGCCGGTGACCCCGAACAACGCCAGAAGACCAAGCGGCGTGGCGGCGACGCCCGGCAGGGGCGCCGGCGCCGGCGCGCCGACGACGGTGTTGGTCACCGTGTCCACCAAGGCGCGCAGGGTCGGGGCGCCGTTCACCACGCTGAGGTCGATCGGGGTCGGCGCGTAGGCGATGACATTGAATTCAAAGGCGGGCGAATTGCTCCGCAACACCACCTTGTCGAAGCCGGCCGATCCGTTGAACGTGAAATTGACGAGGTAGGATCCCGTCGCGTTCTGGACGCCGGTGGGGTTGGAGACAATCTGAGAGCCGGTGACCGATCTCACCAGAGCGTTGTTCTGGTAGAACTGCATGCTGTTGTAGGCGTCGACCGACCCCCAATTGATCGCGAAGTATTTCTGCTCCGCGGTGAAGGTCATGGTGATGTCGCCGTTCGGTTGGGCGGCGAAATAGTTCCTTGTCTCCAGCCCCGTCGGCGTCCAGGGCGCCGCCGCCAGTCCGGGGGCCGAGCCATGAAATATCCCGGCGTTTCCAGCGAAGGAGATCGATCCGCCGTCGAACGTGACGGTGTTGTTGGTCACGCGCCCGTTCACCCCGTTCGAGTCTCCGAGATCGAGAAGATTGATCCCGGTGTTCTGCGGCAGATACGAGTAGGTTTGATTGATTGTGATGGTGTTCTGCGCTTGAGCGGCGAACGGCGCGATGGCCGCCAATCCGACGATCAAGGGCAGGCGATACGTTCTCGTGGCGAACGACGACATGAGTTACCTCTCTCCTTCCCGGCGTTCCGACAACCGGCGGTGGGGAGATGGCAACCCGCATGCCAGCGGGATTTATATCAAATGCTTGATATCTTGTGATCGAGCCCGCGACCTCAGGTTATTGCATCCGGTAACCGCCATTGACGTCGATCGTGACGCCCGTGACGTAGCCGGCGTCGGAGGAGGCCAGATAGCTGACCGCGCCGGCGACGTCCTCCGGCGCGCCGATGCGTCCCAGAGGGATCTGCTGCGCGGCTTGGGCGTCGTTATCCGTCGGCAGAAAGAGGCGGAGCATGTCGGTGTCGATCAGGCCGGGGGCGATCGAATTGGCGGTCGCGCCGTGCGGGGCCAGTTCGCGGGCCAGCGACTTCGTGAAGCCGATCACGGCGGCCTTGCTGGTGATGTAGGCGCTGCTGCTGCGGTAGCCGCCGAGTTGGGCCGCGACCGAGGCGATGGTGATCACCCGTCCGTTCGGTCCAACTTTGGCGGCGCGTCTTGCGAAGGCGCGGCCGTAGAAGAAGGTGCCCTCCACATTGATCTCCTGGGTGCGGCGCCATTCCGCCGCGCTCATCTCTGCGATCGGGTTGCGCGACCCGTCCGGCCGCAGGATCAGGATCCCGGCGCAGGTCACCAGGATGCTGACGGGGCCGAGCGCGGCCTCGACCTCCGCGAAGACCCGCTCAGCGCTGTCTTCCTCGGTGACGTCGGCGGCGAGGCCGAGATGCGGACCCTCCGGCAGCGACGCCGCCAATTCTTTCGCGGCGGCCAGGTCGAGATCGGCGACCACGACCGAGCAGCCATCCTTCGCCAGCCGCCGACAGATCGCGGCCCCGATGCCGCCGACCCCGCCGGTGACCAGCGCGATCCTGCGTTTGTTCTCCATGACTTCGGCTCCTACTGAACGTCTAAGGAGAAGCTGGCGCCTTTCACCCGCGGCCAGAAGCT
>JBMLRS010000017.1:0-1827 GCA_049240905.1 Elsteraceae bacterium | reverse complement strand
GCCGGCGTGGCTGGGATCGTTCAAAAGTTCATTGGGCTTCAGAAAACGATAAAGCTCCGCGGCGGATTTCACCGAGCCTGGCCCGGTCCGGCGCACCAGATGGGCGGGGTCGAACTGGCTGGGGTGGGTCAGGCCGGCGGCGGCGGTCAGCTCCGACAGCGCCTCCAGCGTATGGTCGTGGAAATTGCGCACGCGGGAGGCTTTGTCGGGAACGTCCAGCGCCGCCTGCCGCACCGGATCCTGGGTCGTGACTCCGGTCGGGCAGCGGCCGGTGTGGCAGGCCTGGGCCTGGATGCAGCCCAGCGCGAACATGAAGCCGCGCGCGGCGTTGCACCAATCGGCCCCCAAGGCCATCGCCCGCGCGATGTCGAAGGCGGAGACGATCTTGCCGCTGGCCCCGATCCGGACGCGATCGCGCAAGCCGACCCCGACCAGCGTGTTGTGCACGAACATCAGGCCTTCGCGCATGGGCATGCCGATATGATCGGTGAACTCGATCGGGGCCGCGCCCGTGCCGCCTTCGGATCCGTCCACGACGATGAAGTCCGGGGTCAGGCCGGTCTCCAGCATCGCCTTGGCGACGGCCAGAAACTCCCAGGGATGGCCGATGCAGAGCTTGAAGCCGGTTGGCTTGCCGCCGGACAGCTCCCGCAGCTTGGCGATGAACTGCAACAGCTCGATCGGGGTGGAGAAAGCCGAATGCTTGGACGGAGAGACGCATTCGACGCCGACCGGCACGCCCCGCGCCTCCGCGATCTCCGGCGTAACCTTGCGGCCGGGCAGAACGCCGCCATGGCCGGGCTTGGCGCCCTGGCTGAGCTTCACTTCGATCATCTTAACCTGGGGGGAGCGGGCCTGCTCCGCGAATTTATCCGGATCGAAGGTTCCGTCGGCGTGGCGACAGCCGAAATAGCCCGATCCCAGCTCCCAGATCAGGTCGCCGCCCATCTCGCGATGATAGCGGCTGATGCTGCCTTCGCCGGTGTCATGCGCTAAGCGACCGAGCCGCGCGCCTTCGTTCAGCGCGCGCACGGCGTTGGCGCTGAGCGCGCCGAAGCTCATCGCGGAGATGTTGAAGATCGAGGCGGAGTAGGGCTGCGCGCAGTCCGGCCCGATGGTGATGCGGAAGTCCGGCGATTGCTGCGGGGCCGGGCTCATCGAATGGTTGATCCACTCGTGGCCGGATTCATACATGTCGAGCTGGCTGCCGAACGGCCGGTTGTCGACCTCCCGCTTGGCGCGCTGATAGACCAGCGAGCGCTGATTGCGGGAGAAGGGCACCTTCTCCGTGTCCGACTCCAGAAGGTATTGACGAACCTCCGGGCGGATGCTCTCGAAGAAGAAGCGGAGATGCGCGAGGATCGGATAGTTGCGCAGGATCGAATGATGGTTCTGGCGCAGATCGCGCACGCCGATCACCGCAAGCCCCAGGCTGAGCGCCGCCGGCAGCAGGAACCAGGGCTCGAAGATCGCCGCGATCAGCGCCGCCGCGCCCAGCCCGAGGGTGATCCAGAGCGTGCTGTATCGCCAGGCGAGCAGCCGTTGGATTTCCTGCATGTTATCCTCCCATTGTCTTGTTTTCCTTTCAGTTGGGCCGATTTCGGGCTCGGAATCAATCAATTGCGGCGGAAAACGCCTCAATCGGACGAAGCAAGCAGGGCTGCGTTGCCGCCGGCGGCGGCGGTGTTGACGGAGGTCACGCGCTCCAGCGTGAAGCGGCGCAGATAGTCCGGGCCGCCAGCTTTGGGGCCGGTCCCGGACAGGCCCTGGCCGCCGAACGGCTGCGTGCCCACCACCGCGCCGATGATGCTGCGGTTCTCATAGGCG
>JBMLRS010000016.1:0-10129 GCA_049240905.1 Elsteraceae bacterium | reverse complement strand
CGCCTTCGAGACTCTATGCGGCGTCAGCCTCGCCGGCGGATATCTGCGCGTCGAATACTGCCTGGACAGCAAGGGCTTCTGGCTGGAGCCGCACACCGACATCGGGGCCAAGCTGTTCACCCACCTGATCTATCTTTCGACCGGCCCCGGCTCCGAGGCCTGGGGCACGGATCTGCTGAGGCCTGACGGCGAGCTGGTCGCCCGCGCGCCCGCCACGCCGAACAGCGGATTGATCTTCATCCCCGCGTCCGATAGTTGGCACGGCTTCGCCCCGCGCCCGATAGAGGGGGTGCGCCGCACCCTGATCGTCAACTATGTCCGCGAGGAATGGCGCGCCCGCCACGAGCTCTGTTTTCCGGAGCAGCCGGTCGGCCGCGCCCGTTAAGCCGCCACTGATATCCTGCTATGCATGGTTCCTCTCCCGCGTGGAGAGGACGCGTTGGGCTATTGACAAGTTCGCCTCAGGATTTAAACATTAACCGATCGGTCGGTTAATTCATAAGAGCCTGCAGGCCGTGACCGAGAGGGATGAGACATGAGCGAGCAGACCATCATCGTGGATCGGCATGCGGGGTGGACGCAGCTGACCCTGAATCGGCCCGACCGGCTGAACGCCTTCAACGAGGTCATGCACAAGGCGCTGGCCGACGCGGTGGCGGAGGCGGCGGCGGACGAGAACTGCCGCGCGGTGCTGCTGACCGGGGCCGGGCGCGGCTTCTGCGCGGGGCAGGATCTCAGCGACCGCAAGGGGCCGGTCGATCTCGGCGACACCATCAACCGTCTCTACAATCCGCTGGTGCGCGCGATCCGCGGCATGCGCAAGCCGGTGGTCTGCGCCGTGAACGGCGTCGCGGCGGGCGCGGGAGCCAATCTGGCTTTGGCCTGCGACATCGTGCTGGCCGCCCATTCCGCGAAATTCATCCAGGCCTTCGCCCGGATCGGGCTGATCCCGGATTCCGGCGGCACCTTCTTTCTGCCGCGCCTGATCGGCGACGCCCGCGCCCGCGCGATCGCGATGCTGGCCGAACCGGTCGATGCGCCGACGGCGGAGAGCTGGGGCATGATCTGGAAAGCCATTCCCGATGATTTCCTGATGTCGGAGGCGGTGGAGCTGATCCAGCAATTGGCGCACGCGCCGACTCAAGGTCTGGCGATGATGAAAGAGGCGTTCAACGCCTCCGGCGGCCATGATCTCGATGAGCAATTGGACATGGAGCGCGATCTGCAGCGCAAAGCGGGCCGCACGCCCGACTTCGCGGAGGGGGTGAAAGCCTTCATGGAGAAGCGCCCCGCAAAGTTCACGGGCAAGGCGGAATGAGCGCCGCCCCCGACCAAGGGGACGTGGCGCGCCGCGCCGCAGACGCCCTCTGGGCGGGGGATGGCGCGAGCCAGGCTTTGGGCATGGAGATCCTGGAGGTCGGCCCCGGTTTGGCCGTCCTGGCCATGACGATTCAGGACAGCATGACCAATGGCCATGGCACGGCCCATGGCGGATTCATCTTCGCGCTGGCGGACAGCGCCTTCGCCTTCGCCTGCAACAGCTACGGCGAGGCCGCGGTGGCGGCGCAATGCTCGATCACCTATCTCCGGCCGGGCAAGCCCGGCGACCGTTTGATCGCGACCGCCTGCGAGATCGCGCGCAGCGGCCGAACCGGAATCTATGACGTGCGGGTCGCCTGCGGCGACCAGACCATCGCCGAGTTTCGCGGCCATTCCCGCGTCATCGGAGGATCAGTCATTAAGGGCGACAGCGCGGCCTGAAGACCGCGGCGCCCGAGACATATGGGGAGGAAGACATGAACCAGGCCGAGCTCGACCCGATCGAACGCGCCTCCAGGGATGAAGTGCAGGCGTTGCAGGAGCGGCGGCTCGCCTGGTCGCTGCGCCACGCCTACGACAATGTCCCGTTCTACAAGCAGCGGTTCGACGAAGCCGGCGTGCATCCCGATGATTTCCGGAAGCTGGAGGATCTGCGGCGCTTCCCCTTCACCGTGAAGCAGGATCTGCGCGACCATTACCCCTTTGGCCTGTTCGCGGTGCCCAGGGAGAAGCTGGCGCGGATCCACGGCTCCTCCGGCACCACGGGCAAGCCGATCGTGGTGGGCTACACCTTGCAGGACATCGACATGTGGTCCTCGGTCATGGCGCGCTCGCTGCGCGCGGCGGGCGCCCGGCCGGGCATGATGGTGCATGTCGCCTATGGCTATGGCCTCTTCACCGGCGGGCTCGGCGCGCATTACGGGGCGGAGCGGTTGGGCTGCACGGTGATCCCGATGTCCGGCGGCATGACCGAGCGGCAGGTTCAGCTGATCCATGACTTCAAGCCGGAGGTCATCATGGTCACGCCCAGCTACATGCTGGCGATCCTCGACGGCTTCGCCAAGGCTGGCCTCGATCCCCGTGCAAGCTCCCTCAAGATCGGGCTGTTCGGGGCCGAGCCCTGGACCAACGCCATGCGGGAGGAGATCGAGAAGAGCTTCGCCATGGACGCGACCGACATCTACGGCCTGTCGGAAGTGATCGGCCCCGGCGTGGCGCAGGAATGCGTGGAGACCAAGGACGGCCTGCATGTCTGGGAGGATCATTTCCTCCCCGAAGTGATCGACCCCGACACCGGCGAAGTGCTGCCGGACGGGGAGGAAGGCGAATTGGTCTTCACCTCGCTGACCAAGGAGGCCTTCCCGATCATCCGCTACCGCACGCGCGACCTCACCCGCCTGTCGCCGGGAACGGCGCGGCCGGGCATGCGGCGCATGCGCAAAGTGACCGGGCGTAGCGACGACATGATGATCATCCGCGGCGTCAACGTCTTCCCGACCCAGATCGAGGAGGCCCTGCTGGCGACCGAATGGTGCGGCGGCCATTTCCAGATCGAGCTGACCCGCGAAGGCCGTTTGGACGAAATGACGATCAAGGCCGAAGCGCGGTCCGAGCATTGGGACGAGACCGGCCTCACCCTGCACGCCGAGCGGCTGTCGGCGCGGCTGAAGGACACGATCGGCGTCTCCAGCCGCGTCGTCATTCACGCGCCCTTCAGCCTGGAGCGGTCCGGCGGCAAGGCGGTGCGGGTGGTGGACAAGCGACCGAAGGAATAACCGTACAAACCACGCGGATTTCATGCTTCAACAGGAGCGTTATGGATTAGGCTTTTCCTGGGAAAAACAAATAACCAGGAGGAAACCTCATGTCCCATGTCTCCATTCATCCGTCCGTCGACGGCGGGGTTCAGCCGGGCTCCGGCAAGTTCGCCGGCGGCAAGCTCCACTGTCATTGCGCCGACCATAAGGTCGAAGTGACGATCGAGGGCGACTGCGCCTTCAACCATGTCTGCGGCTGCTCCAAATGCTGGAAGCCGGCGAACACCGCCTTCTCGCTGGTCGCGGTCGTGCCGCGCGAGAAGCTGCATGTGACCGCCAACGCCGACAAGCTGGGCGTGGTGGATCTGTCCATGGCGATCCAGCGCCACGCCTGCAAGAAGTGCGGCGTACATATGTACGGCCGGATCGAGAACAAGGGGCACCCGTTCTACGGCTTCGACTTCCTGCACCCCGAACTGTTCGACCAAAAGGGCTGGGCCGCCCCGGAATTCGCCGCCTTCGTCTCCTCGATCATCGAGACCGGGACCAAGCCCGACGCCATGGCCGGCATCCGCGCCCGGCTGAAGGAGCTGCATCTGGAGCCCTACGACTGCCTCTCGCCGGGCCTGATGGATTTCATCGCCACCAAGGTCGCCCAGTCGAAGGGCGTGCTGCCGGCTTAGGGGAGATTTCGACGGCTTGATCTTTCGCCGTCACCGCGAGCGAAGCGTGGCGGTCCATCTATCAGTGAGACAAGCGCCTTTCGCTTGCTGACATGGACCGCCACGGCTGCGCCTCGCGGTGACGATTTTTGTATGACTTACAATAAGTTACCTCACCCTGAGCCTGTCGAAGGGGGCGCGCGGGAAGCGGTTGAGAGTTTGCTCGACCCTTCGACGTGGCTCAGGGTGAGGGGAGAATGTTGCTGGCGCCGCCTCAAACCTGATCGTAATCCACCACCAGCGTTTCGCTGGTCGCGTGGGCCTGGCAGGTGAGGATGAAGCCTAATTTCAGCTCCCAGGGCTCCAGGGAGTAGTTCACCGCCATCTCCGCCGTTCCCTCCACCAGGTTCGCGCGGCAGGTGGAGCACATGCCGCCCTTGCAGGCGTAGGGCAGATCCATGCCGGCGCGCAGGGCGGCGTCGAGGATCGCCTCGCCCTGCGCCAGCGGGACCTCGCGGCGCTTGCCGTCCACAATCAGCGTGGCGCGGTGGGCGGGTTTATCGAAAGCTTCGGTCGGGATCGGGGCCGAGCGCGGCTTGCCGCCATGGGCGGAGACGAAGCGTTCGACATGGATCTGCTCCTCGCGCAGACCGAGATCCTTAAGCGCAGCCTCGATGTCCTCGCTCATCTCGGTCGGGCCGCAGAGGAAGGCGTGATCGACCATCGCGGCCGGAACCAGGGAGCGCAGCAGCAGGCGCGCCTTCTCCCCATCCAGGCGGCCGTTCAGCGCCGGCAGGTCCTGCTCCTCGCGTGAGAGCACGTAGAACAGGGAGAGGCGGTTCAGGAAGCGGTCCTTCAGCACCTCCAGCTCCTCCCGGAACAGCACGTCGGCGGTGGAGCGGTTGCCGTAGAACAGGAAGAAGCGGCTGTTCGGCTCCCGGCTCAGCACGCCTTTCAGGATCGACAGGATCGGGGTGATGCCGGAGCCGGCGGCGAAGCCGACATGCGTGCGGCCATCGCCGGGGTGGCTTTGCAGGCCGAAGCGGCCGGTCGGCGTCATCACGTCGATCACGTCGCCCGGTTTGGCGGCGGCGTTGATCCAGCTGGAGAAGGCGCCGCCCTCCACCCGCTTCACCGCGACCCGCAGCTCCGCCTCGTCCGGGCCGGAGCAGATCGAGTAGGAGCGGCGCAGATCCTCGCCGTCCACCGTCGCGCGCAGGGTCAGATATTGGCCGGGCTCGTAGCGATAGGCCTGGGCCAGATCCGGCGGCGGGGCGAAGGCCAAGGACACGGCGTCGTGGGTTTCGCGCCTGACATCGGCGATGGTCAGGCGATGGAAGCGGGGGGCGGCGGACATATCGGCCCTCAATGGCAGCGGAAATAGTCGAAGGGTTCGCGGCAGGACTGGCAGCGCCAGAGCGCCTTGCAGGAGGTCGATCCGAAGGTCGATAGCTCCGCCGTGTCGGCCGAGCCGCAGCGCGGGCAGGCGACCTGATCCACGCCGAATAGGGCGCGGCGGCCGGCTCCCTTGGCTGGCGGCGCGATGCCGTAGGCTTTTAGCTTTTCGCGGCCTTCGTCGGTCATCCAATCCGTGCTCCAGGCCGGATGCAGGACCAGCTCGACCTTGGCGCCCTCGATCCCGGCCTTGGCCAAGGCGAGCTCGATCTCCGTGGTGATCATCGCCATGGCCGGGCAGCCGGAATAGGTGGGGGTGATGGTGACCGTCACCTGACCATCCGCCACCGTCACGTCGCGCAGCACGCCCAGATCCGCGATGGACAATACCGGGATCTCCGGATCCACCACGCCGCTCGCGACGCGCCAGACTTCGTCGCGCAGCGCGGCCGAGTTTGTCACCATTTCGCGCCGGGGAAGGCGCGCTGCATGTATTGCAGCTCCGCCAGCAGATGGCCCATCGCCTCGCCATGGCGGCCTTGCCGCCCGCCGCGCTGCATCCAGCCCTCGGCCGGGACGGCAAGGGTCGCCTGACCCAGCACCTCGGCGATTGTCTGGCGCCAGACCGCGCGGATCGGCTCCGGATCGGCTGCGATCCCGGCCGCGATCATCTCCTGGTCGTTCTCGTCCGGCGTCATCATCTCGCCGACATAGGGCCAGAGGAGGGTTAAGGCGTTCTCGATCCGGCGATGGCTTTCATCGGTTCCGTCGCCCAGTCTAATTACCCATTCGGCGGAATGGCGCAGGTGGTAGGCGCTCTCCTTCTCCGCCTTGGCGGCGATCGCGGCGAGCGTCGCGTCGCGGGAGCGGGTCATGGCGCGCCAGTAGGGATCGATGAAGGCGGCGTAGAGGAACTGGCGCAGGATGGTCTGGGCGAAATCGCCATTGGGCTGTTCGACCAGCAGCAGATTGCGGTAGCCGCGTTCTTCGCGCCGAAAGGCGAGGTCGTCCTCGTCATGGCCGGCGCCTTCCAGCATGGCGGCGTAGCCGTAGAGCGAGCGCGCCTGGCCCAGCAGATCCAGCGCCATGTTCGCCAGCGCCATGTCCTCCTCCAGCATCGGCGCGTGGCCGCACCATTCGGACAGGCGATGGCCGAGGATCAGCGCGTCATCGGCCCGGCGCAGCGCGTAGAGCGCCAAAGGCGTCTCCGCGAAGGCGATCGAGCCCATCACATATGCCCCACTTCGTCCGGCACTTCGTAGAAGGTCGGGTGGCGGTAGATCTTGCTCTCGGCGGGCTCGAACATCATCGCCCGATCGCTGGGATCCGAGGCGACGATCGCGCTTGACGGCACGACCCAGACCGACAGGCCTTCGCCGCGCCTGGTGTAGAGATCACGCGCGGCGTGGATCGCCATAGTGGCGTCGGTCGCGTGCAGCGAGCCGACATGCTTGTGCGCCAGCCCGTTGCGGCTGCGGATGAACACTTCCCAGAGGGGAATGGGGGCCTCGGCCATCGCGTTTCCTTCTCAGACTGTTTTTGTTTTCCCGCGCGCGCCCTTCGACAAGCTCAGGGTGAGGGGCTTTTTCTTTCCTCACCCTGAGCCTGTCGAAGGGTGACAGCTCAGGCGGCCGCTTTGCGGCGTTGTTTCTGGGCGTAGGCGAGGGCGGCTTCGCGCACCCAGGCGCCTTCGTCATGGGCCTTGCGCCGGGCGGCCAAGCGCTCCCGGTTGCAGGGGCCGTTGCCGGCCAGCACCTGCTTGAACTCGTCCCAATCGATCTCGCCATAGAGCCAATGGCCGGTCTCCGGATCCTGGCGCAGCGATGGATCGGGGATGGTCAGCCCCAGGAACTGGGCCTGCGGGACCGTGGCGTCGACGAATTTTTGGCGCAGCTCGTCGTTGGAGAAGCGCTTGATCTTCCAGCGCGTGGAAGCGTCGGAATGCTGGCTGGCGGAGTCCGGCGGGCCGAACATCATCAGGCAGGGCCACCACCAGCGGTTCAGCGCGTCCTGCGCCAGCTCCTTCTGCGCATTTGTGCCTTGCGCGAGGGTGAGCATGATCTCGTAGCCCTGGCGCTGGTGGAAGGATTCCTCCTTGCAGACGCGGATCATCGCGCGGGCGTAGGGGCCGTAGGAGCAGCGGCAGAGCGGGATCTGGTTCATGATCGCGGCGCCGTCGACCAGCCAGCCGATCGCGCCGATGTCCGCCCAGGTGAGGGTGGGATAATTGAAGATCGAGGAGTATTTGGCCTTGCCCGAGAGCAATTGATCGACCAGCTCCTCGCGCGAGGCGCCCAGGGTTTCGGCGGCGGCGTAGAGATAGAGGCCGTGCCCGCCTTCATCCTGCACCTTCGCCAGCAAGGCGGCCTTGCGGCGCAGGGAAGGGGCGCGCGTGATCCAATTGCCTTCCGGCAGCATGCCGACGATCTCGGAATGCGCGTGCTGGGAGATCTGGCGGATCAGGGTTTTGCGGTAGGCCTCCGGCATCCAGTCATTCGGCTCGATCCGCTCCTCCGCGTCGATCCGCGCCTGAAACCGCGCCGCAAGATCGGCGTCCTCCACCACGCGATCGGCTTTTTCCGGCGTCGCGTTAAGGGCTTGCGTGTACATGGCCTGCCTCCCCTGGCTTTGGGAAACAGTATATGTAACGAAAAAATCGCCATCAAGAGATTTTTGTAACGGATTGCCGCCCCGCTCAGTTTGGCGTCTCAGTTTGGTGGGGAGCCGGACGGCGGGAAGTAGCGGCGGCGATAGGTTTCAAATCGGGTTTCGAACAGGTCGGGGTCCAACTCGTCGGGATGCGGCGGCGGCGGCCGCTTGAGGCGTTGGGGATCGACGAACAGAGCGTCCCAGCGGCGGGCCAGGCGATCCGCCAGGAAGACCGCTCTTGGTGAAAGTTCCGCCAATGGGCCGCGCAGGAACCTGGCGCGCTGGGCGCAGCCGTCGAGCGCCAGCTTGAGGGCGCGCTGCAGGCTTTCCGGCTTCGGCAGGCGGCCCAGCGCCTCGGCCATCACTTCGTCGTCTTCGAGGCGGGAGATCGGGTAGAGCTCATAGGCCTCGGCGACGGCCAGATCTTCGGGCGAGGGCGGGGAAGGCGACGGTGGCTCTTCGGTTGTTTGCTCCTCTTCGACCTCGGCGGAGTCTTCTTCGTCGTCGTCCTGTTCGTCGCGCTCCTGCGCCTCGATCAGATCGGCGATGGCCGGGATCAAGGCTTTCAGCTCTTTCTCAAGCGCCCGCCGCTTCGGCGAGCGCTCGTCCGCGGCGGGCGCGGCGCGCTTGGGGATGACGCCCAGATATTGCGCGTAAAGCCGGACCATCTGCGCCCAAACCGGCGACAGCTTGCCGTCATACAGCGGCCCGGCGGCGATCACATCCACCACATGCGCCATCAACCACTCCGCCCCGAACGCCCCCGCCGGCAGCGGCTGCGGCGTGGGATTGGCGGCGAACACCGCGCCATTGGACTGCAAAAAGCTGTCCGGCTTGCGGCGTTGATGCGGGGAGCGATAATCGAGCGTCATGCGCTGTGGAATATAACAGGAACAAATTTGTGTCAAGCGGGAAATCACCGAAATGGTGGATAAAGCGCGGCGGGTAAAGAAGAAATTCACTCTGACCCCTTTTTTCGCTCTCTTGCCGCTCTCTTGCGGACAGGAAGAACGCGCTCATCTACTCTTTTCGGGGTAAACTATCGAAAACGATGCTGTCTTGTATCGTGGCGTATTTCTGAAGGAATTCCGTCTGAAATTCCGCTTTCTTGCGGAAGGTAGGTCGATAGTCCTCCCGCTTGCGAGTGCTGCTAATCTTCGCGGCGAGCGCGAGATCTGGCGGGACACCCGCCGGCAAGGCGTCGAAACCGGCCTGCCACGCATACGCCGTCACCCCGGCGCGACAGATCCAATCATCCCCGGGCGCGTCGAACACAGCGCGGTCGCTGGCTATCCGGAGGGCCGACGACGCTATCTTCAACCAATCAAGACGCGACAAGGAATCGACGTAATTCTTCAACTCAACCGGAAATTCAGCTAAAACTTCTCGCAATCGTTCAGGAGAAGAAGTTGGATCTTGACATTCCAATCCCTTCAAGGAAATCAGATATTGAGAGGCAAGAAACCAAACAGCGGATGCTTCTTTAATTGAATTAGATAATTGACGTGAGCGCCATAAATTATGAGCGTATCCACTTGCAATAAAGGCAGGATTTCTATGCCTTTCAAGCATCTCCTTTTGCCAATTCATCGCCCAGATCACTGAATCAACGTCAGATACACCGCCAACTGTTTCGCCTCCGACGAGACGGTACTCAAACTTTGAGAACGCCGCCTCGAGTCTAGCGCCGCGTTCTTGGGTTAGCACCGAGGCGGGCTGTTGACCGGACGGCGCCGACGCTGGTGAGCGGCCAACAGTTGCGGGGGTAGTTTGAGCATTAGAAACAGTCTCGCAGGCGGAGACGGATAGTGCAATTGCGCCGGCGCAAATCAAAATCACTAGTTTCATCAAACTCACTCAATTTCAGTAGTCTAACAATCTAGAAATCACCGGCGGATTTTAAGAAAACAAAGGTTTAATCTCTACCAGACTGATTTATCCTGCGGCGACGGTTCATTTCATAGCACAACCCTATACGTCTTTCAATCGATCGGGGAATAATAAGTCAGAGTCGATACCGGCGCGATATCGACTGTAGCAGTTGGTCCTATCGCGAGGTGGAGTGCGCCGACGACGAGATCGTGCCGTTCTTGAAAGTTAACGCGAGAATTGGAAGAATCACGGTCGTGCGCTCTACCTCTGGCCAGAGATAGAAAGTCCAGGGAAAAGGGATCAGGGAAAAGGGGGCAGAAAAGCGGTCAGAGTGAATATCTTGGCAGAAAAGGGGTCAGAGTGAATATCTTCACCCTCAAAGCAAGCTCGGTTCCTCGCCATCCTCAGGTTCCGGCGCTTGTTTTCGAGGTCGCCCTCGGCTGCGGGGGCCGGTGGGGCGGTTGAGTTTTTCCG
>JBMLRS010000015.1:0-5331 GCA_049240905.1 Elsteraceae bacterium | reverse complement strand
CTACATCATGCTGCCGCGCGGCACGATGTGGCGGATCGAGAGCAAGGCCACGGTCGCGATGCTGCTGATCGAGGCGACCAACGACAGCTACCGCCTGCCGGACAAGGGGCTGGTTGGACCGCATGCGATCTTCGATCCGGCGGTGCTGACCGTGCCGGCGATCAACGACCAGTTCCGCGCGCAGCAGGGCGAGATCGAGACCAAGGTGGCGATCAAGCGGCGCAACGCCCTGTCCACCGTGACCTATCCGTTCAATCCGCTGGACGCGGTCGGCTGGCATGGCGATCTGCTGCCGGTGCGGCTGAACTGGCGCGACATCCGCCCGCTCAGCAGCCATCGCTATCATCTGCCGCCGTCCGCGCACACGACCTTCCTGGCCAGCCGCTTCGTGGTCTGCACCTTCTGTCCCCGCCCGATCGAGACCGATCCCGGTGCGTTGAAAGTGCCGTTCTTCCACAACAACGATGATTTCGACGAAGTCATTTTCTACCATCAAGGCAATTTCTTCAGCCGCGACAACATCCATCCGGGCATGGTCACCTTGCATCCCTGCGGCTTCCCGCATGGCCCGCACCCCAAGGCCTTCGCCGCCGGGGCCAAGGCTGCGCGCAAGGAGACCGACGAGGTGGCGGTGATGATCGACACGCGCGACGCGCTCGACGTGGGCGCCGCCGCGCAATCGGTCGAGTGGCCTGACTATGTGAAGAGCTGGGCGCCGGTCGCCGAACCCTTGAAGGCTGCGGAATAATGAAGCTTGGTTCGCTGAAATCCGGCCGCGACGGCCGTCTGGTCGTGATCTCGGAAGATCTCCAGCGCTGCGCGCCCGTGCGCGCCTATGAGACGCTGCAAGCGGCTCTGGACGACTGGAAGATGGCGGAGCCGCTGCTGCGCGCCGCGGATGAAGACCTGGAGCAGGGCGGCGGCCAGCCCTTGGATCCCGCCCTCATGGCTTCGCCTTTGCCGCGCGCCTATCAATGGTGCGACGGCAGCGCCTACCTCAACCATGTGGAGCTGGTGCGCAAGGCGCGCAAGGCGGAGATGCCGCCCTCCTTCTACACCGATCCGTTGATGTATCAGGGCGGCTCAGACGGGTTCTTGGGGCCGCGCGACCCGATCCTCTGCGCGTCCGAGGCGTACGGGATCGATTTCGAGGCGGAAGTCGCGGTGATCACCGACGATGTGCCGATGGGCGTCTCCCCAGAGGAAGCTTTGGGTCACATCAAGCTGGTGATGCTGGTGAACGACGTCTCCCTGCGCAATCTGATTCCGAACGAGTTGGCCAAGGGTTTCGGTTTCTTCCACGGCAAGCCGGCCAGCGCCTTCAGCCCGGCGGCGGTCACGCCGGACGCGCTGGGCGCGGCCTGGAAGGACGGCAAGCTGCACCGGCCGCTGGTCTGCCATCTGAACGACGCGCTGTGCGGTCAGCCGAACGCCGGCGTCGACATGCAGTTCGACTTCGGCGCCCTGATCGCGCACGCCGCGAAGACCCGCAGTTTGTCGGCGGGCTCCATCGTGGGATCGGGCACGGTTTCGAACAGAGATTCCACCAAGGGTTACTGCTGCTTGGCCGAAATCCGCATGATTGAGACCATCGAACATGGTACACCAAAGACGCCGTTCATGAGCTTTGGCGATCGGATTCGGATCGACATGAGCGATGAACAAGGGCGAAGCATTTTCGGCGCGATCGAGCAAACGGTGGCGCCCCTGGCATGATTGGATAAGCCGTGCTGAAGCTTTATGGCTATTTTCGATCCAGCGCGGCCTTCCGGGTGCGCATCGGTCTGAACCTGAAGGGTTTGGACTATGAACAGACGATCATCCATCTGCGCAAAGGCGATCAGCGCCTGCCGTTCTATCTCGACCTGAACCCGCAGGGGATGGTGCCTTCCCTGGTGGACGGGCCGGAGATCCTGACGCAATCGCTCGCGATCCTGGAATATCTCGACGAGACGCGGCCGCAGCCGCCGTTTCTGCCGCGCGATCCGGCCGGTCGCGCACGGGTTCGCTCGCTTGCGCAGATCATCGCCAGCGACATTCATCCAATCAATAATCTGCGGATCCTGAATTATCTGAAGGACGACATGGCGCAGAACGATCAAGCGATCGGGCGCTGGTACAATCGCTGGATCGCGGAAGGTTTTCAGGCGATCGAGGAAGAGATCCACGACGATCCCGACACCGGGCTGTTCCTGCATGGCGACGAGCCCGGCCTCGCGGATATCTGCCTCGCGCCGCAGGTGTTCAACGCCCGGCGCTACAATCTTGACATGGCGCCCTACCCAACGCTTCGCCGGATCTTCGACGCCTGCATGGCCCTGCCGGCGTTCGACGACGCCCAGCCTTCCCGTCAACCCGACGCCGAATAGCCGCAGCCCCCGGACGGGCTGCGTTTTTTGCGTGCCGTTTGGCCTGGATCCAGGTAGCTTCTGGGTGTTGAAGTTACTGGAGTTCCTGGCGGTATGGCCGCGCCCTCGAATTTTGAACAGGAAGCGCTCGAGCTGATCAATCGAGCGCGCGCCGATCCCTATGGGGAGATCGCGCGCCTGATCACGGGAACTTCCCCGCTGACTGGGGCCAACAGGGACATCACGGCGGCGTTGAACAGCTTTGGCGTCAGCGTCGAGACCTTGAAGGCGCAGCTCACCGGCGTCGCGGCGGTCGCTCCGTTGGCGTGGAACAGCAATCTCAGCGACGCAGCCACCTATCACTCGACGATGTTGATCCAGGCGGATCAGCAAAGCCATCAAGTGCCGGGCGAGGCGTCGCTCGGCGACCGGGTGAAGGTCTTTGGCTACTCCAACTTCACGGGGGTCGGGGAGAACGTCTTCGCCTACTCCACCAGCGCCTTGCAGTCCCACGCCGGATTCTACATCGATTGGGGCGAAAGCAGCACGGGGATTCAAGATCCGCCTGGGCATCGCATCAACATTCTGCGCGCCTCCTACACGGAGGTCGGCATTTCCGCGATCGCGGAAAACAATCCGGCCACGCAAGTGGGCCCCTTCGTGGTCACGCAGGATTTCGGCTCGCGCCTGAACTATAAGCCCCAGGTCCTGGGCGTGGTCTATCGCGACGCCGACAATGACAATTTCTATGACGCGGGCGAGGGGATCGCTGGCCAGACCGTCACGCTGATCGGATCCGCGGGCACCTTCATCACGACCACCTGGGCCTCCGGCGGCTATCAGATCGAAGCGCCGTCAGGGTCCTACAGCATCACCTTCTCCGGCGCTGGAGTCACGACGCGCACCAGCAGCGTCACCTTGGGCGCGTCAAACGTGAAGGTGGATAACAACGACACGCTGTCGAAGGCCGCCCTTCTCGCCGCTGGTCAGACCCTGACCGGCGACAGGGCCGCCAATCAACTGACCGGCGGTTCGGCGAACGACGTGATCACCGGCGGCGGCGGCAATGACGTGATCGACGGCGGCGGCGGGGCCGACGTAGCGATTTTCTCGGGGACGCGCAGCCAGTATTTCATCAGCGTCTCTGGCGGCAAGGCCGTGGTGCGCGACGCGGTCGCGTCACGCGACGGGACCGACACACTGACCAATGTCGAGAAGCTGCAATTCGCCGACAAGACCGTGGTGTCGCCGGACAGCGTCTCAGCCATCGGGATCGCGATCGCTGATCAGCTATCCGTGGTCTATCTGGGGCGCGGCGTCAGCTATGATTGGCGCAACGCCACCGCCGAGGTCGTCGCCAACGGCGCCTCCGCCGACGTGTTGAAGTCCTTCTACGCCGCGGCGGTCGCCGACAGGGCGTTCGGCGCGTCGGATTCCGTCCAGACCATCGTGAACAAGACCTTCCAGAATATCTTCGGGGTCGACGCCTCGACTTTCGAGCAGAACGCTTGGGCGGCGACCGTCAGCGCCGGCGTCGTCGCGCGCGAGGCGCTGCCTTGGGCCATGTTCAATTCCTATCTGGGGGCTTCCAACGTCCCAAGCTCGTACCAGATCCCGGCGCAGAGCCGGATCATCGCGGTCAACGCGTTCACCAACCAAGTGAACGGCGCCGTCGACGCGAGCTTGGGCGGGGTGGGCGTTTCCACCGCCGAGGCCGCGCGCGCTTGGCTGAAGACGATCCGAAGCCAAGCGGACGCCGCCGCCAAGGTCGCCGGCGTCGAATCCAGCGTGGCGGCGATTGGCGGCGGCGCGACGGCGGCCAGCCTCAGCGCCGACATCGGCCCGAGCGACGCCGACCTGCTGCCGCTGGCCGGCGTGGATCTGACCTCGTACCTCTAACGCGTTTTCAACTTGGTCTGAATCGCGGAAAGCTGAAAACCCGCCATTCTCCATGAAGATCTGAACAAGATCGGCTTCGACTTAAGCCGATCTTGCTTTAGCCGCCTTTGCGGGCCTTCGCGATCAAGCCCTTCAGCGTCGCCGCGTCGACCGCGCCCGGGATCAACTCGCCGCCGATCACGAACGCGGGCGTGCCGCGGATGTCCAAGCTCTGGGCCAGGGTCACGCTTTTCTGGATCCGCGCTTCGGTCTCCGGGCTCATCATGTCGCGCCGCAGGCGGTCGCCGTCGAGCCCCACGCGCTTGGCGAGATCGACCAAGCCGGCTTCGTCCAACTGGCGCCGCTCCGCCATCAGGGCGTCGTGGAACAGGGCGTATTTCCCCTGGCTCTGGGCGGCGACCGCAGCGCGGGCCGCCAGCACGGAAGCGGGGCCGAGGATCGGCAGCTGCTTGTGGACCAAGCGCACCTTGCCGTCCTCGCTGACTGCGGCCGCGACCGCGCCGGCGACCTGTTTGCAGTAACCGCAGCGATAATCGAAGAACTCGACCAAGGTCACGTCGCCGTTCGGATTGCCGGTCACCGCGTCGCTCGGGTCGCGCTCCAGCGCCTGGCGGTTCGCGACGATGGCTTGCGCCGCGCGAGCTTCCGCCTCCTGCTTCTGGCGCGCGTCCATGATGGTCAGCGCCTCCATGATGACCTCGGGATGGTCCAGGATGTATTGCCGGATCAGGCCGTGCAGCGCCTCCTGCTGCGCGGGGGTGAAGACGGGCGCTTGCGCCTGGCCGGGCGCGGCCGCTAGGAGGCCGACCAGCAAGGCCAACAGGCTTAGAATCTTCTTCATTTCTTGGCGATCTCCCGGAGGGCCTCGGCTTCGATGTCTTGGGCGCGGATGGCGGCGATCGAGCCGGGCGGAAGCAGGCGGACCGCGCGGCGAGCCTGATCCCGGGCGTCGAGCAAGCGGCGTTGCATCAGCGCCTCTTCGGCGAGCGCGGCGGCGGCTTCGCCCAGCTTGTCCTCCCGGCCGAGCACGATCGCCTTCAGACGCCAGACCCGCGGCACGCCGGGCTCCAGACGTTCGGCCTCG
>JBMLRS010000014.1:0-3399 GCA_049240905.1 Elsteraceae bacterium | reverse complement strand
GTTCGGCCTGTTCGATCAGCGTGTCGCGGAAGATCTCCCAGGTCAGGTCCTCGGCGATGCCGCCGACCTTCTCCAGCGCCTGATAGATCGGCACGGTCCCGATCGGCACGGGGCTGTTGCGGACAATCCATTCGCGGATGTTGTGGATGTCGCGGCCGGTGGACAGATCCATCACGGTGTCCGCGCCCCAGCGGATCGACCAGACCAGCTTATCCACCTCCTCCGCCATCGCGGAGGTGACGGCGGAATTGCCGATGTTGGCGTTGATCTTGGTCAGGAAGTTCCGGCCGATCACCATCGGCTCGGTCTCGGGATGGTTGATGTTGGCGGGCAGGATCGCGCGGCCGGCGGCGATCTCGTCGCGCACGAACTCCGGCGTGATGAAGTCCGGGATCTCGGCGGAGAAGGGCTCGCCGTCGAACCGGTCGCCCGGCAGCTTACCGATGCGGCCCAGATTCTCGCGGATCGCCGCCGCCTCCATCTCGGCCGTGATGATCCCGGCGCGGGCGTAGGCCATCTGGGTCACGGTCTTGCCGGGCTTCGCGCGGATCGGATCGCGCCGGACCGGGAAGGGAATGGCGGAGCCCTGCTGGCGCAGCAATTCGGCGAGGTGGCTTTGGTAGGTCTCCGTGTCGCCGCGCTCGACGATCCAGGCCTCGCGGCTGCGCGGCAAGCCCTGGGTGATGTCGATCTTGACGTTGGGGTCGGTGTAGGGGCCGGAGGCGTCGTAGACGCGCAGCGGCGGCTCCTCCGCCGTCGGGTGCAGGGAAATTTCGCGCATCGGGGCGCGCACGCCCGGGCGCGAGCCCTCGACCCATATCTTGCGCGAGGCGGGCAAGGGATCGGTGGTGACGTTGAATTCTTGAACGGACATGAAGGTTCTCCTGGCGAAACGGACGCAAAGAGACCCGGATATGCAGCGTTGGGGGCTTGTCGGACGGATAGCGGGCGGGGTTCTCACCCCCAGCGGGCCGTCGGCTTTTCAGTCCCTTCGCCGGTATGAACCGGATCAGGTTCAAAGGGTCGCAACGCTGCGCTTGCGCGCTTGTCGCCTCTCAGCCCCTTGTCGGGACTCCCCTCGAAACAGCCGATATCTGCGCATGGGGCGCCGGGATGGTCAAGAACCGCCTTACTGCGACAAAAACAGCGGGGCCAGCGAGGCCAGCATCAGGGCGGCCATCGTTCCATTGAACAGCCTGAGACGCAGCGGCGAGGTCAGCCAACGGCTCATCGCCACGCCGAACTGCGCCCAGACCGTCAAGGAGACGAAGGTCATCGGGATGAAGATCGCGGCGATCACCAGGATCTCGTTCATTTGATCGGGTCCGGCGTGGGTGTATGTGGCGATCGCGCTGAGGCACAGCACCCAGGCCTTCGGGTTGACCCATTGGAACAGGGCGGATTGCAGGAAGGTCGGCGGCGCGCCGGTCACGTCGCCCGCCTCGGTCGGCCCGGCGGTGGCGATCTTCCAGGCGAGCCAGACCAGATAGGCCGCGCCGATCCAACTCATCGCGGTCTGCAGCCCAGGATAGGCCAGCATCGCCTGCGCCACGCCCAAGCCCAGCAGGATCAGCATCACCGGCGCGCCGATCGCCACGCCCCACATCTGCGGCAGGGTGCGGCGCAGGCCGAAGGTCGCGCCCGAGGCTGTGGCGATCAGATTGTTCGGGCCGGGCGTCATCGCCATGGCGAAAGCGAACAGCGAGACGGCGGAGAGCCAAGCGAGAGTCATGAGGAAGAGAGATAGGCGTCACGGCCTGTCCGCGTCCAGGCCGCTTGTCAGCGCGACGTGACCCCGTTAACCCAGACGCATGGAACTCGCGCGCCCTTTTTCCGGTTTTGAGATCGCCTGCCGGCGCGGGGGACGGATGCTGTTCAGCGACCTCGCCTTCTCGGTGGAGCCAGGGGAGTTGATGCTGCTGGCCGGACCGAACGGCAGCGGGAAATCCAGTTTGATGCGCGCGATGGCCGGGCTGCTGCCGCTGGAGGCGGGAGAGATGAGGTGGGGCGACGCGCCTGCGGGCGAGGGGTTTTCCGGCTTCCTCAGCTATCTGGGCCATGCCGACGCCTGCAAGCCGACCCTGACGGTGGCCGAGAATCTGGCCTTCCACGCCGATCTGGTGGGCAAGGCGGACGCGATCCATGCGGCTCTGGAGCAGGTTGGGCTCGGCAAGCTGCCGAACCGCCCGGGGCGACAATTATCCTCCGGGCAGCGGCGGCGGCTGTCGCTGGCGCGGGTGATCGTCGCGGCTCGCCCGCTCTGGCTGTTGGATGAACCCACCGTGGGGCTCGATCAGGACGGGCGCGCGGTGGTCGCCGAGCTGCTCCGCGCGCATCTGGCGGGCGGTGGGCTCGCCATCGTCGCCACCCATCAGGATTTGGGCGTACCCGCCGCGCGCAGTTTGAACCCGGCGGATTTCAAGTCATGAGCGGCCAGGCATGAGCGGATTTTGGGCGATCCTATCGCGCGACGTGAAGCTGGGGTTGCGCCAAGCCAGCGACGGGGCGCAAGTCTTGGTGTTCTTCGTGCTGGCGGCGACGCTCTTCCCCTTTGGCGTGGGGCCGGAGGCCAACCTTCTGGCGCGCATCGCTTCGGGCGTGGTGTGGGTGACCGCGCTGCTGGCGGCGATGCTGTCGCTGGATCGGCTGTTTTCAGCCGATTTCGAGGATGGGACCTTGGACCAGATGGCGCTGTCCGACACGCCGCTGGCGATCCTGGTGCTGGCGAAGGTCGCCGCCCACTGGCTGCTGACCGGCCTGCCGCTGATCCTGGCCGCGCCCATTCTGGCGATCATGCTGAACATCGACGCTGATTTGCTGCCGGTGTTGATCGCCTCGATGGCCTTGGGCACGCCCTGCCTCAGCCTGTTCGGCGCGATCGGCGCGGCGCTGACCTTGGGCGCGCGGCGGTCGGGCACGCTGGTGCCGTTGCTGGTGCTGCCTTTGGTGTTGCCGGTGCTGATCTTCGGCGTGGGCGCGATCGAGGCGTCCGCAACTGGCCTTGGCGCCCGGCCTTATCTGCTGATCCTAGGCGCGCTGCTGGCGGGCGCGGCCGGCCTCGCCCCGATCGCGGCGGCCGAAGGGTTGAAGCTGGCCGTGCGCAGCGGCAATTAGCCAGGGCTCGCGACAAGATTTACCCTGGTTTCCCGCCCCGGAACGTTCCATATCGAAGTCATGTTGCATCGCTTCGCGAACCCCACCCGATTCTTGCGCATCATGCGCGCGATCCAGCCTTACGCCGTGGCGGCCACGGTGGCGCTGCTGGGGATTGGGATCTATCTGTCCCTGTTCGCCTCCCCGCCGGATTATCAGCAGGGCGAGACGGTGCGGATCATGTATGTCCATGTCCCCGCCGCCTGGATGGCCTTGTTCGGCTACACGGTGATGGCGACGTCGAGC
>JBMLRS010000013.1:0-2388 GCA_049240905.1 Elsteraceae bacterium | reverse complement strand
CGGCGATCGGCCCCGCCGTCGCGCTTGACGGGGCGGCGATCTGGGACGATCGATGCCAGGTTCCTGGCGGCTGGCCGGGCCTGAGGATTCACGCGTTCGACGCCGCGTTGCAGGCCGAAGCGCGGGCTAGGGGATGGACGCCGCCGTCCCAAACCTGCGCGCCGCGCGCGGCGTGGCCCAGCCTCCCGGCCCTATGCGACCTTGACGGGCTGGTCGCTGCGCCCCACCTCCACTATTGTCGGGGGGTGGAGGAGGCAGGTAAGGTGGCGAAGATCGCCATTCTCTTTCATCCCCGCCAACCGTTTGCGAACGCCGGCGGGCATGGGTCCGCCTCCATGGCGTCCGTTGCTGCAAGGAAGTCTTTCCGGTGAATAATGTCGGCAAGAATTTGGCGCTCTGGGTCATTATTGGCCTGCTTTTGGTCGCCCTGTTCAATTTGTTCCAGAATTCCGGCGGGCGCGGCGGGAACCCGAACCAGTACGCCTTCTCGGACCTGCTGACCGAGGTCAATCGCGGTCAGGTCGCCGACGTTCTGATTCAAGGCAACACCATCACCGGCCATTTCCAGGATGGGCGCGGCTTCACGGCCTATGCGCCGTCCGACCCCAATCTGGTCAACCGGCTGCACGACAAGGGCGTGAAGATCGCCGCGGCGCCGGTTGAAGAGAACATGAGCGGCCTGCTGGGCATCCTGATCTCCTGGTTCCCGATGCTGCTGTTCATCGGGGTCTGGATCTTCTTCATGCGACAGATGCAGTCCGGCGGCGGCAAGGCCATGGGCTTCGGCAAGAGCAAGGCCCGCCTGCTGACCGAGAAGCAGGGGCGCGTGACGTTCGACGACGTCGCCGGCATCGACGAAGCTAAGCAGGAACTGCAGGAGATCGTCGATTTCCTGAAGGATCCTCAGAAGTTCCAGCGCCTGGGCGGCAAGATTCCGAAGGGCGTGCTGCTGGTCGGCCCTCCCGGCACGGGTAAGACGCTGCTGGCGCGCGCCATCGCCGGCGAAGCCAACGTCCCCTTCTTCACCATCTCCGGCTCTGACTTCGTCGAAATGTTCGTCGGCGTCGGCGCCAGCCGCGTGCGCGACATGTTCGAGCAGGGCAAGAAGAACGCCCCCTGCCTGATCTTCATCGACGAAATCGACGCGGTCGGCCGCCATCGCGGCGCGGGCCTGGGCGGCGGCAATGACGAGCGCGAGCAGACCCTCAACCAGCTGCTGGTCGAGATGGACGGCTTCGAGGCGAACGAGGGCGTGATCCTGATCGCCGCCACCAACCGTCCGGACGTGCTGGACCCCGCTTTGCTGCGTCCCGGCCGCTTCGACCGTCAGGTCGTGGTGCCGAACCCTGACATCACCGGCCGCGAGAAGATCCTCAAGGTCCATATGCGCAAGGTGCCGCTGGCCGCCGACGTGGACGCCCGCACGATCGCGCGCGGCACGCCCGGCTTCTCCGGCGCGGATCTCGCCAACCTCGTGAACGAGGCCGCCTTGATGGCGGCGCGGACCGGCAAGCGCTCCGTCACCATGGGCGATCTCGAGCAGGCCAAGGACAAGGTCATGATGGGCGCGGAGCGCCGCTCCATGATCCTGACCGACAAGGAGAAGGAGCTGGTCGCCTATCACGAGGCGGGCCATGCCCTGGTCGGCTTGCATGTCCCCGCGCATGACCCGCTGCATAAGGTCACGATCATCCCGCGCGGCCGCGCCCTGGGTCTGACCTTCAACCTGCCGGAGAAGGATCGCCTGACCTGGAGCAAGCGCGAGTTTGAATCCAAGCTCGCCAGCCTGTTCGGCGGCCGCGTCGCCGAGGAGTTGATCTTCGGCTTCGACAAGGTCACCAATGGCGCGACTGGCGACATCACCTCGGCGACCAAACTGGCTCGCGCCATGGTCACTGAATACGGGATGAGCGAGAAGCTCGGCCGGCTGCGCTATTCGGAGAATGAAGAAGACGTCTTCCTTGGCCATTCCGTCGCCCAGCGCAAGAACGTCTCCGGCGCCACCGCCAAGCTGATCGACGAAGAGATCCGTCGGATCATCGACACCGCGGAGAAGACGGCGCGCAAGATCCTCACGGAGAACATCGACGATCTGCATCGCATCGCGAAGGCGCTGCTCGATCATGAATCGCTCTCGGGCGACGAGGTTCGGGCGCTGCTGCGCGGCGAAGGCCTGAAGCGCGCCACGGTGGACGACACCCCGGCCGCAGCCCCGCCCAGCGATGACTCCGGCGGTCGTCGTTCGGCGATACCGCCGACGGTTGGCCCGCTGCCCCAACCGGGCGCGTAGCTCTGGCCTGGGACGCCATCCTGCCGCCGGACCGTCCGGCGGTGATGGGGATCGTCAACGTCACGCCCGACAGCTTCTCGGACGGCGGCGATTTCGCT
>JBMLRS010000012.1:0-2657 GCA_049240905.1 Elsteraceae bacterium | reverse complement strand
CGCAGGCGTAGCCGAACATGATGCCCTGGTCGCCGGCGCCTTCGTCCTTGTTGCCGGCCGCGTCGACGCCGACGGCGATGTCGGCGGACTGCGAGTGCAGCAAGATCTCGACGTCGGCGTTCTTCCAGTGGAAGCCGTCCTGCTCATAGCCGATGTCGCGGATCGCGTGGCGCGTGATGTCTTCGAGCAGCGCGTGCGTGATCGAGGCGGGGCCGCGCACTTCGCCGGCCAGCACGACCTTGTTGGTCGTCGCCAGGGTTTCGCAAGCCACGCGAGCGTAGGGGTCCGCGCCTAGGAAGGCGTCGACCACAGCGTCGGAGATCCGGTCGCAAACTTTGTCCGGATGGCCTTCAGACACAGATTCACTGGTAAACAGATAATCGCCGAGCGCCACGTCACATTCCCCACAAGAAAACACGGATGATCCAACGCGGATGGCGTCGGGAGAAGTTAACAAAACCGCGCGTTTGTGCCTCCGGCGGATTTGTTACGTCAAGATGATTGTGCCCGGTCGGCGGTCAGATTCGCCAAGATTAAGGAGATTTAACCCCGCCGCGCAGCTCCGGCGGAAGAAAGTTTTCGTCAACCAAGCCGGCCCAATCCATCGGACCTTTCAATTCGCCGATGATTCGCAACCCTTCGGCCATGCGGTCGAGCGCGGCGCGTTCGAATCGTCCGTCGCTCCAGGTCTTGGCCGCGGCCATGTTCGCGATCGACGCCTCGGCCACCTTCGGATCGATCGTGTAGTGTTTGGTGAGGATCGCCGCGGCCGCGACCGGATCGCGATAGAGCGCCTCGACCCCGCGACGCCGCCCCTCGATGATCGCGCGCAGCTTCGCCGGTTCCTTGGCCGCGAACTCACGCGTGGTGACGCCCACCGTGGAGGCCATGATCGGCAGCAGATCCTTGACGAAGAAGACCGGGCGATATTTGTCGCGATCCTTGGTCCAGGCCGGCTCGATGATCGGCGCGGCCACCACGCCGCCCTGCTCCATCGCGGTGAGCCCCGGCCCATAGCCGCCGGTGGCGACGCGCTGGACGCTCTCCGGCTTCACGCCGCCCGCCTCCAGCGACATGATCAGCAGCATCTCCGTCGCGGATTTCGGCGCCGTGAAGCCGACCTTCTTGCCGATCAGATCCTTCATCTCGCGGATCGGCGAGTTTGGCATGGTGACCCAGACGAACTCGGCCACGTTACGTGTCCCGGCGTTCACGATGACGAGCGGCACGCCCTGCGCCGCCGCGGCGATCGCCGCCGAAAGCGCCACTTCGGCGTAGGGCGTCTCCGCCGCCAGCATGTTCCGGACGGTCGAGCCGCCGCCGTAGGAGCTGAGAATGCCGGTGACGTTGATCCCAGCGCTCTTGAACAAGCCCTGGTCCATCGCCACCGCGTAAGGCGCGCCGTAAAGACCGACGCCCCATTGAGTCACGGAGATTTGTTCGGCCCGCGCGGACGCGGCCAGGAAGCAGCTGACGAAAAGGGCGAGCAAGGAGCGGATCATGGGCGGGGCTTTCGCTAAGGCTGCGTCAGCATCGCAGCGGCCCGGCGTCCGCGTCAAACCGTGAATGAAGGGGCGCCGTGAGAAAGGGCGCGCCCGCCGCCGCGCGTGAAGACGATTTCAGGCGCGGCGGCGGAGCTAGACAGCGGAACGGCGCCTACTCTGAATTGGCGACCGACTTGGTCAGATCGAGGATGCGGCGACGCACCTTCTCGTCCTTGATCCGGTCGAAGGCGCGCGCCAGCTCGAGAATCTCGCGCTTGCCAAGCTCCTGACCTTCGAAAGACTGCTGGCTCTCCGCCATGCCCGGCGCGCTACGCGAGACGGACGACGTCTCCGTCGACATGTCGTCGAAGAAGAAGGAGACCGGCACGTCGAGCACGCGGCTCAGATCGAACAGTCGGCTGGCGCCGATGCGGTTCGCTCCGCGTTCGTATTTTTGCACTTGCTGGAATGTGAGGCCGATCGCCTCCCCCAGCTTCTCTTGGCTCATCCCAAGCAAGGTGCGGCGCAGCCGAACGCGCGCGCCGACGTGACCGTCGATGGGATTGGCGCGACCGCGGCGACCACCTCTAACGCCGGGCTTGGCAGCCGCCGCTTTAGGGGTTGGAGCGGCGGCGGCTTTCGTCGTCTTAGCCGGGGTCTTAGGGCCGGCCTTTGGCGTTCCTTTTGGCATCAGAGCATGACCTGCGGTAGTAAGTATGACCTCACAATCGCTATAAGTCATACTATTGTATGTAGTCAATCACCAACTGTTGCCTAGAGCGTTTTCGGTATACCGCAAAATACGCCTACTTTTTGATCTATCTGCCGTCTTTTTGTCGCTTTTTTGCGATCATTGCCCAAATACTAAGCAAAATGACGCAGGCCGCCAAAGGGCCGTTCCCAAGCTCTGCATACAAGGGCGGAGCGGCCAACTTCTCCGGCAAGGCCGCGTCGAGCACGCCCATTTCGTCCAGCCCCAAACGCGCGGAAACCCGTCCGTAAGGGTCGATCACACCGGAGATTCCGCTGTTGGCGACGCGCACCATCGGGAGCCCTTCCTCGATCGCGCGCGCGGCGACAATCACTAAATGCTGGTAGGGTCCGCTGCTCGCGCCGTACCAGGCGTCATTGGTCACATTGAGTAGCCAGTTCGGTCGATCGTTTGGATCGAGC
>JBMLRS010000011.1:0-5441 GCA_049240905.1 Elsteraceae bacterium | reverse complement strand
CAGCCTTAGAGGAGAACGCGTCATGACTCGCCACCGCCTGCCCGTTGTCTTCATGCGCGGCGGCACCAGCAAGGGACTGTTCTTTCACGAACATGACCTGCCGACCGACCCGATCCTGCGCGACAAGCTGCTCTTGTCCGCGATGGGCAGCCCTGACCCGTTCGGTCGTCAGCTCAACGGCATGGGCGGCGGTCTCTCCTCGCTTTCAAAGGTGATCATCGTCCGGCCTTCGCAGCGCCCCGACGCCGACATCGACTATCTGCACGGGCAGGTCGCGGTCGATCGACCCGAGATCGACTATTCAGGCAATTGCGGGAACCTCTCGGCCGCCGTCGGCCCGTTCGCGATCGATGAAAAGCTGATTCCCGCGGGGCCGGACGGCGATCAGCGCGTCCGTCTGCACAACCTGAACAGCGGCGCGTTGATCCACGCCCGCGTGCCCGTGCGCGACGGCGGGTTCGAGCCGACCGGCGATTTCCCGCTGCCCGGCGTGGCCGGCCTCGGTTCGCGGGTCGCCCTGGACTATCTCGGCGCCGGCGCCGCTCTCTTCCCCAGCGGGCGGGCGGTCAATCGGCTGCGGACGAGCGTCGGCGAGATCGAGGCGACAGCGGCGGTTGCGTCGATGCCCTGCGTCTTCGTGCGCGCGGCCGACGTCGGGCTGAGCGCCGATCAGACGCCCGACGCGATCGAGGCTGACGCCGCCGCGATGGCCCTGCTGGAGGAAATCCGCCGCGCGGCGGGCGTGCTGATGGGGTTGGCCGCCACAGCCGACAAGGTTCCTCTGGCGACGCCCAAGGTCGGGATCGTCGCGCCGCCCGCGCCCTACCGCGCGCTCGACGGATCCCTGGTTCAGGCGGCGGACTGCGATCTTCTGGTGCGCGTGTTGTCGATGGGAAAGCCGCATAAGGCGCTGCCGCTCACCGCCGCCATGTGCCTCGCCGCCGCCTGCCTGGCGGAGGGCAGCCTGCCGCGACAAGCGGCGGCGGAGCCGAGCGGCCCGGAGATCCGGCTGGGAGCGGCGTCCGGCGTCGTCGCCGTCGGCTCGCGCCTGAGCGGCTCGCCGAACAATCCGACGGTCGAAGGCTCCATCGTCTACGCCACCGCGCGTCGCCTCCTGGAGGGCGCCGTGTATGGCGAGACTTGACCTGGGCGTTAACCACTTGGCGATACGCGCCATTACAGGTATCTTTTGAGGAATAGGCATAGCGGCCCTCAACCCTAGATAACTCCTCGGGGCGATATGACGTCGATCTCCATTCCTCCACGTTGATAGATCGTGATCCAAAGCGCCACGCTCGATCAGCTGCGTGACTTCACGGAGCTGGCCGCCGATTGGCGATGGGAGCTGGATCAAGATCTAGTTTTTACATATTCATACTGTTCGATTTCTCTAGAACTAGCGCGCCTGACCGACTCTTTCATCGGCCTCTCGTTCCACGCTGTCGCCGACGCCTCGCGGGCGCAGGGTCGATGGGCGGAAGCGTTCGTCGACAGGCGCGGCTTTCGCGGCGAACGCTTCGCGCTGCGCGACGGGTCGGGCGCTCAGCACTGGATGTCTCTCAGCGCCGCGCCGTTTCGCTCGGCCCAAGGCGTTTTTCTCGGCTTCCGCGGCGTGGGTCGGGACGTTTCGGCGGAAGTGGAGATCGAGCGGCTCAGTCTGGCGCAAAAGACCGGCTATGATCAGTTGCTCACCGCTTTCGAAGCCGCGACCGACGCAATCGCGCTGTGGGATTCAGAGGAGCGGTTGGTCCTCTGCAACGCCATCTACCGGACGCTCTCGGGCGAGGTCGCTCCGCTGATGATCCCGGGCCTGACGTTCGAGGATTATCTGCGCGCCGGCATCGCCAAGAAGGAGTTGGAGATCGACGACGCCGATCCGACGGCTTGGATCGCAGAGCGGCTGCGAAGATTCCGCGAGGGCGGCGCGATCGAAGCGATGCGCGCCGGGCGGTGGCTGCTGCTCGACCAGCATCGCACGCCGGATGGCGGAACCCTGATCACCTGCTCAGACATCACCGAATTGAAGAAGCGGGAGGTCGCTCTGGTCGATGCGCAGAAAAAGGCCGATCAAGCGAACCTCGCGAAGTCCTACTTTCTGGCGAACATGAGCCATGAGCTTCGCACGCCGTTGAACGCCATCCTCGGCTACTCCGAGATCGTCAAGGAGCAGTTGTTCGGGCCGGATCTGCCGCGCTACGCCGAATATGCTGGGCTGATTCATCAAAGCGGCGAATATTTATTGTCGCTGATCAACAGGTTGCTCGACCTCACCCGGATCGAGGCCGATCAATACAAGTTGGACGAGGCGGCCTTCTCGCTGCAAGAGGCGCTCGACGCCGCGTTGAACGCGACGCGGCCGATGGCCAACCAGCGCGGCGTCGCCCTGATCCAAGAGACCGACGTCGACGGCGTGCTGATCGCGGAGCGCCGCGGGCTGCTGCAGATCCTGATCAATCTTTTGACCAACGCGATCAAGTTCTCTCCCGTCGGCGCCGAGGTTCGGCTCACCGCCGCGCTGGCCGGGTCCGGGGCCCTGCTTCTCGCGGTGGAGGATCAGGGCGAGGGCATGACGCCGGAGGAAATTGTTCACGCCTTCGAAGCCTTCCGACGCGGCGACGCGCAAGTCTCGCGAAAGTCGGAAGGCGTTGGTCTTGGTCTGGCGATCAGCCAACGCCTCGCCAAACTGCATGGCGGACAATTGCAGATTGAGAGCGAACCCATGAGCGGCGCCAAGCTCACGCTCACCCTGCCGGCGAAGCGGTGCGAGGGGCTGCGCCGACTCAACCAACCGAGCTGTCAAAGCGCGCGGCGGGCTTGTTGAATGAATGACTGGAACCTGCTCTAGTTCTTTATTGTGATCACATCCATTTGGACGTCTCTTCCCGTCAATCTGCGCTGAAGCAGGACATGATCACGGTGTCCGACGCAGTTTTCGAGGGGTTCCGTTGTCAGTCGAAGCCTTCTTATCGTCCGTTCAGCATCCGAAACTGCAGATGGTCGCAAGGCATTGGGCGTCGGCGCGGGCCAACGGAAGAGCGCCGTCCTGGCGCGACATCGACCCCACCGCGATCGGTCCAAGCCTTCCGATGGTCTGGGCCTGGCGGTGGGACGCGGACCGCGGGGAGTTCGTCGGCAGGCTCGCTGGGGCGCACAGCGAGGCGGTGATCCAGAAATCGATGCGCGGCCGCAGTCTGATAGAAGTGTTCGGCCCGTCTCTGGGCCAGGAGACCCACGACCTCTATTTCCGCGTGATGTCGGAGCCCGCCCTGTTTCACGCCACTGGGAAGATCTACGGCATGTTTGGCGGCGTCGGCGTCGGCGAACGCCTCGTGATGCCGCTCGGCGGCGAAGCGCCCGGCGAGGGGGTGATGGGCGCGACCTGGTACTCGCTGCGCGAAGATGACGGGTTGGAGAAAATCAAAGGCAACTTCGCGATCAAACAGCGAAGTTTCTTTAGCCTGGCGTGAGAAAAACCTCTCGCCATTCCTTCCAGATCAAAGAAAGCGCCAAAACGCGCCGACCCAGCCGGCGTTTCAGCTGATCATCCAGCGTCGGGATCAAAGACTCTTGTGGGAGGATTGGCGGAAGGGATGTCCGCTACACTTCCGTCCACGGGAGTCTCTAGTCGTCCAAGGAGACCGAAAACTCTCATATTTTACAAGGAACTTGACCAACTCTCGTCTCCACTTGTCTACTCGCATTCATCCACATCAACGATCAAAGCATGGGTAGAATGGTGGGTAGAGAGAAATGGGCAGGCAAACGAACAAGCTATCGAGCACCATGGTCAAAAGTGCCAAATCGCCCGGGTTTCTACCGGATGGAGGGGGGCTTTATCTCCAGGTAATAAATAGCAACTCAAAATCGTGGATCTTTCGTTTCCAGCGGAACGGTAAGCGCCACGACATGGGCTTGGGGTCGGCACAAACAGTGACACTCGCAAATGCCCGCCTCGCAGCAGCTGAACAACGCGCGTTGCTAGACGCCGGCATTGACCCAATCGAAAACCGCCGCAACCAAGAAGCTGACCGCGCCAAACAAGTAGCGCAGAAAAGAACATTCATGGATTGTGCCTACGAGTACATCGAGTCTCACAAGCCAGCATGGCGCAACACCAAACATGCAGCGCAATGGAAATCAACTCTCGAAAAATTCGTAAAGCCAGTTTTCGATGAAGTCGCGATCTCCGCGGTCGACGTTGAACTAGTTATGAGGGCACTAAGCCCCCACTGGTCGAGCAAGCCAGAAACTATGGTTCGCGTCCGAGGTAGGATAGAAAATATAATCGATTGGGCCAAAGCACTGGGCTTTCGGACAGGAGAGAACCCAGCGAGATGGAGAGGACACCTTGAAAACCTCCTTCCAAAGCCATCCAAAATCCGCCGGGTCGTGCACTTCCGCTCCCTTCCCCATCAAGATCTACCCGATTTCGTCGCAACATTAAGCGATAGGTCAGGCATCTCAGCTTTGGCGCTTCAATTC
This sequence comes from Elsteraceae bacterium, assembly GCA_049240905.1. Lineage (GTDB taxonomy): Bacteria > Pseudomonadota > Alphaproteobacteria > Elsterales > Elsteraceae > JBMLRS01. The sequence goes on along the minus strand of JBMLRS010000011.1, from coordinate 959 downwards.
ACGATTCTGACAGCCGCGCGCACCTCTGAGGCGACCGGCGCACGCTGGTCTGAGATAAATTCAGACGCCAAATACTGGACGATTCCAGAAAATAGAATCAAAATGGAACGTGAGCATGTAGTTCCATTAACCACTAATTCGTGGAAGATACTGGAAGAAATGAAAAATCTGCGACCAACGAATTCAACCGATGGATATATATTTCCTGGACAGAGAAGAGGAAAGCCACTTTCGAACATGGCAATGCTAACACTTTTGAAACGAATGGAACGCAGCGATATTACGGTTCATGGATTTAGATCGACATTTCGGAACTGGGTAGCGGAAAGGACGGATTATCCGAGAGAGATAGCAGAAAAGGCATTAGCACATGCCGTGAATGACAAGGTGGAGGCAGCTTACCTCCGTACAGATTATTTTGAGAAACGCAGAAATTTAATGAATGATTGGGATCATTTTTGTTTCTCTAAGATAAAAAAATTGACCGTACCCCAATGACGTTTTTTATTAATTTTTAATGTTCGCTACCCCTATGGAGTACATTAAAATGAAAACCTATTCGTGTAACGTAAGATACTCTTATCGAGTCAAGAATTCGTCGGAATGGAAAAACGCCGGACCATCGAAAATGAAAATTCGTGGAAACACAGAAAGTTTTTTAATATTTAGCTTAAAAGAAAAGCACTCAGCATCATCAATTCGATTAATCGAACTATTTTGGATAGAAGGCGAATGAATTCAGATAATATTCTGCCGAAACTCGACTTTCACGTAAAAGATGAACCCAGCGAGGTCAATTGATACATTTACGCTCAAGGCCTTCTTAGCGACGACATCGATCTGCCGGCCTGGTTGGCAGACGTCATCGTCAGTATCGCCACCCATCCCGCCCACCGGCTCGATGTACGGCTCCCATGGAACTGGCGCAAGTCGATCGCCCGGGCCCGGGATCGGGCTGA
>JBMLRS010000010.1:0-1882 GCA_049240905.1 Elsteraceae bacterium | reverse complement strand
TCGTAGGACACCATCTGCGCGGCCGAGCGCATCGCGCCCAGGAACGCGTATTTCGAGTTCGACGCCCAGCCCGCCACGATGATGCCGTAGACGCCCAATGACGAGATCGCGAAGAGATACAGCACGCCCACATTGATGTCGGACAGCACCACGCCCTCGGCGACCGGGATCACCGCCCACGCGACCAGCGCCAGGATGAAGGTCATCATCGGGGCCGCCAGGAACAGCAGGCGGTTCGCGCCGGCCGGGATGATCGTCTCCTTGGTCAGCAGCTTCAGACCGTCGGCCAGCGGCTGCAGCAGGCCGAAGGGGCCGACCACGTTCGGCCCCTTGCGCAGCTGCATCGCGGCCAGAACCTTGCGCTCGGCGTAGGTCAGATAGGCCATGGCGACCAGCAGCGGCGCGACGATCGCCAGGATCTTGGCGAGGATGATGATGAAGGGCAGCAGATAGCCCGAAAAGAACTCAGCCATGAGCGGCCACCGCTTCTAATTCGTCCACGTAGCGTTCGCCATGGACATAAACGCGGGTGCATTTCGCCATGGTTTCGGACGCGCGGCTGACCGGGTCCGTCATATAGAAATTCTCGATCGGGGTCTTGAACGGCTCGGACGAGACCGGTCCCTCAGCGCCAACCGGCGCCCATTCCGCCGCCGCCGCCCAAGGCGCGACCATCGCCATCCGGCCGCGCAGCGCCTCAAGGCTGTCGTAGGGCAGACGCTTGCCGAGGATCTCCGACAACGCGCGCAGGATCTTCCAATCCTCGCGAGCTTCGCCCGGCGGGAAGGCCGCGCGCGAACCGGTCTGCGGACGCCCCTCGGTGTTGACCCAGGTGCCGGATTTCTCGGTGTAGGCCGAGCCCGGCAGGATCACGTCGGCGCGATGCGCGCCCTTGTCTCCATGATGGCCCTGATAAACGACGAAAGCCCCGCCAAAATCTGCGTCGCCCATCTCGTCAGCGCCAAGAAGGAACACCAGATCCATATCGCCGGATTGCGCCGCGCGCAGAACGCCGGCCTTATCAAGACCGCCGGTCTGGGGCAGGAAGCCGATGTCCAGCGCGCCGACTCGGCCGGCCGCCGTGTGCAGCACGTTGAAGCCGTTCCAGCCTTCCGCGATCAGGCCGCAGTCCTGCGTGATCTTGCTGGCCAGCGCCAGAATCGCCGCGCTGTCCGACCGGGTCAACGCGCCCATCCCCAGGATGATCATCGGGCGTTGCGCCGACTTCAGAACGGCGGCGAACGGATGCGAACCGTCGGCGATCGCGGCCAGGGTCTCGGGCCCTGTCCCCAGATGCTGATGACGATAGGTCAGGTCCCGCTTCTCCCCGATCACGCCGATCGGGAACTTGCCGGCGAGATAGCGGCGACGAATGCGGGCGTTCAGGATCGGCGCTTCCCAACGTGGGTTGGAGCCCACGATCAGCAGCGCGTCGGCGCGGTCGATCCCGGCGATGCCCGTATTGAAAAGATAGGTGCCGCGCGGTCCGACGCCGACCATGGCCCCATCCTGCCGGCAGTCCAGATTCGGCGAGCCGATCGCCGCCATCAGATCCTTCAGCGCCAGCGCTGATTCGACATCGACCAGATCGCCGGCGAGAGCGGCCACGCGCTCGGGCTTGGCCGCGTTCAGCTTGGCCGCGATCGCCTGGAAGGCCTCCGGCCAGGAGACCGGGGTCAGCTTGCCGTCGCGGCGCAGATAGGGGCGATCCAGCCGCTGACGACGCAGGCCGTCGATCGCGTGCCGGGTCTTGTCGGAGATCCACTCCTCGTTCACGTCCTCGTTCAGGCGCGGCAGCACGCGCAGCACCTGACCGCCGCGGGAGTCGACCCGGATGTTCGAGCCGACCGCGTCCATCACGTCGATCGTCTCGGTCTTGGTT
>JBMLRS010000009.1:0-1854 GCA_049240905.1 Elsteraceae bacterium | reverse complement strand
ATGATCTTCATGATCATCGTCGGCTTGATCCAGATCGAGTTCGATCCGATCCGCGTGTTCTATGGGATGGGAGAGCTGGGCCTGATGATCGGCCTGATGCTGCCGCCTGATCCGGGCTCGCTGTCCAAACTGGTCATCTATCTGCACGCCTTGGGCGAAACTCTGGCGATCTCTTTCCTTGGCACCTTGGGCGCGGCGATCATCGCCTTTCCGCTCGGCTTCATGGCCGCGCGCAACGTGATGCCCAGCTGGCTCGTCCGCATGTTCCTGCGCCGGAGCATGGACACCCTGCGCGGGATCGAAACGCTGATCTGGGCGCTGATCTGGGTGAATGTCGTAGGATTGGGCCCCTTCGCCGGCGTGCTCGCGATCCTGACCTCCGACATTGGCTCCTTCGTCAAGCTGTTCTCCGAGGCGATCGAGACGGCGGATCGCAAGCCGGTCGAGGGTGTGCTCTCCTCTGGCGGCGCAAAGCTGCAAAGCGTGCGCTTCGGCCTGATCCCCCAGGTGCTGCCGATCATGGCGAGCCAGGTGCTTTATTTCTTCGAGAGCAACACCCGCTCGGCGACCATCATCGGCATCGTCGGCGCCGGCGGGATCGGCCTGCATCTGTTCGAGCAGATCCGCACGCTGGAGTGGGAGTCTGTCAGCTTCATCGTGCTGATGATCCTGGTGCTGGTCGCGATCATCGATTTCTTCTCGGCCAAGCTGCGCTTCGCCATCATCGGCAAAAATCGGTAACCGGACTTTCCAGCGGAAGGCTCGCGCCTCTTCGAGGGAGATCCTCTACAGGAACGCCGTCAACTGCGTCGGCGCGCGCGCCGCCAGCTCCGGGCCATCGTTGCGCACGGATCCGACGGCTTTGCTCACCGGCCACAGGGTCAGGTCCGCCGAAGGGCAGGGGCCCAGCAGAGCGGCGACGGCGTTGGCGTTTGCGGGCTCTTCCCCCAACCACAGCGGCCAATTCTCTGGGCCGAGGATCACTGGCATCCGATCATGCACGGCGTTCATCGCCTCGTTCGCCGCGGTGGTCAGAACCGTGCAACTGACGACGGCCTCGCCGGACCCGACGGGGCCGCGCCACGTCTCCCAAAGACCGGCCATCGCCATCAAGCGGCCGTCCGCACGCTCGATCGTGAAGGGCGCCTTGTCGGTCTTGCGCCACTCATAGAAACCGTCGACGATAATCAGGCAGCGCCTTCCCGCGCGCCACGCCCCGCGGAAGGTGGGCATTTCCTCGACCGTCTCCGCGCGGGCGTTGAAGGTGGCGCCCAGCATCTTGGGCTCCTTCGCCCAGGAGGGGATCAAACCCCATTTCAAGATACGGGCGGCGCGGCCGCCGGTTTCAGGATCGCGGACTACCGCGACCATGTCCTGGGTCGGGGCGAGGTTCCAGGAGGCGCGGAAATTCGGCGCGGGCGCGAGCTCGGACAGGTTGAGCTGAATCTTCAGCTCCTGATAATCGCTGGCCATTCGGGCGCGTCCGCACATAAAACGGAGGATCGTCGCGCCGGCTTGGTCTGGCAAGCGGCGATCTGCCCCCGAACCATGAGCACGCCCCATGAAAGTCGCCATTCTCGACGATTACTTCGACACCCTGCGGACCTTGCCTTGCTTCGCCAAGCTGGCGGGCCACGAGGTCACGATCTGGAACGACCACCTGCAGGATGACGCGGGGCTGGCTGAGCGGCTGAAGGACGTGGAGGCCCTGGTCCTGATCCGGGAGCGCACGAAGATCGGCGACGGGCTGTTGTCCCGCCTGCCAAAGCTGAAGCTGATCAGCCAGCGCAGCGTCTACCCGCATGTCGACGTCGAGGCCTGCACGAAACATGGCGTGCTGCTCTGCTCCAACAT
>JBMLRS010000008.1:0-1414 GCA_049240905.1 Elsteraceae bacterium | reverse complement strand
TCACCCGCTTGAAGTGATCAATATCCAGCATCACGACCGAGAAGGGCTTGTCGTCGCGCCGGCAGAAGGAGACGGCGGCGTTCGCACGCTCCAGGAAGGCGCGGCGGTTCAGGGCTTCGGTCAGCGCGTCGGTGGTGGCAAGACGGGTCAGCTCGCGGTTCGCCGCCTTCAGGCTGATCAGCGCGCCGCGCAGCCGCAGCATGCTGAGGATGCGCGCCTTCATCTCCCACAGATTGGCCGGCTTGTGCAGGAAGTCGTTGGCCCCTTCCTCCAACGCCTGGAGCAACAGCTCCGGCTCCTTCGCGCCAGTCAACATCAGGATCATGGTGTTCTCGCGATCCGGCGTGGCGCGCAGCTTCTGGATGAACTCCACCCCGTTCAGCTTGGGCATCATGTAATCGACCAGAATCAGATCTGGGTCGTTCTCCTGGCACCAGGCGAGCGCCGCCTCCGGATCCTCGAAGGCGAAGAGCTGGAGGTCGGGAATCTCGGGAATCTGGCGTTCGATCGTGCGCAGCATGAAGGGCTGGTCGTCGACGATCACCAGTTTCACCGCGCGCCCTCCACATCCATCAGCGCATCGGCGAAATCGCGGGCGTCGAAGGCGCGCAGATCATCCGCGCCCTCCCCCACCCCGACCGCGACGATCGGCAGGGCGAATTTCTCCGCCAAGGCCACCAGGACGCCGCCTTTGGCCGAACCGTCCAGCTTGGTCATCACCAGGCCGGTGACCGGGGCGACGGATTTGAAGATCTCCACCTGCTGATGCGCGTTCTGGCCGACCGTCGCGTCCAGCACCAGCAGACAGGCGTGCGGCAGCTCCGGATCCTGCTTGCGCAGCACGCGCACGATCTTGCCCAGCTCGTTCATCAGATCGGTCTTGTTCTGCAGGCGGCCGGCGGTGTCGATCAGCAGCAGATCGGCCCCCGCCGCACGCGCCTCCACCACCGCGTCGAAGGCGAGGCCCGCCGCGTCCGCGCCATGCGGCCGGGTGACGGCGACGGCGCCGGTGCGCTGCGCCCAGATCTGCAATTGTTCGACCGCCGCCGCGCGGAAAGTGTCGCCGGCGGCCATCATCACGCTTTTGCCTTCCGCGCGAAAACGCTGGGCCAGCTTGCCGATCGTGGTGGTCTTGCCGCTGCCGTTGACGCCGACCACGAGGACGACATGCGGCTTGTTGGCGGGATTCAGCTCCAGCGATTTGGCGCAAGGAGACAGCGCGGTCGCGATGTCGGCGGCCAGCAGGCTGCGGATCTCCGCGCCGGTGATGTCCGAACCGAAGCGCTGGCGGCGCAGGGAGGCGGTCAGCTTCGTCGCCGTGCTGACGCCGAGGTCGGCGGAGACCAAAAGCTCCTCCAGTTCCTCGATCGCGGCGTCGTCCAGCTTGCGCTTGGTGAAGATGCCGCTGATGCCC
>JBMLRS010000007.1:0-1202 GCA_049240905.1 Elsteraceae bacterium | reverse complement strand
GTGGAGATCATGAATCTGCCGCGCTGGTTCCCGTTCCACATCTCCAAGGTCTCCTACTGGTCGCGCACGGTTCTGGTGCCGCTGGTCGTGCTGATGACCCTGAAGCCGCAGGCGCGCAACCCGAAGCGGATCCATATCCCCGAGCTGTTCCGCACCCCGCCGGACCAGATCAAGAACTGGTTCATGGAGCCGGTGCGCTCCCAGTGGGGCCATATGTTCCGCGTGATCGACAAGGTGCTGCGCCGGGTCGAACCGCTGTTCCCAGAAAAGCCGCGCAAGCGGGCGATCGAACGCGCCGTCGCCTTCACGTCCGAGCGCCTGAACGGCGAGGACGGCCTGGGGGCGATCTTCCCGGCCATGGCGAACTCCGTGATGATGTTCGATTGCCTGGGCTATCCAGTGGATCATCCCGAGCGGCTGATCGCGATGGACGCGCTGAAGAAGCTGTTGGTGATCGAGGAGGATCGCGCCTACTGCCAGCCCTGCCTGTCGCCGGTGTGGGACACCGCGCTGGTCGCCCACGCCATGGCCGAGGTGGGCTCGCCGCTCACTGAGGAAGCCGCGAAGGCCGGCGCCGACTGGCTGGTTGAACGCCAGATCCTCGACGTGAAGGGCGATTGGGCCGACGTGAAGCCGGACGTGCGGCCGGGCGGTTGGGCTTTCCAATACGCCAACGATCATTACCCCGACCTGGACGACACCGCCGTCGTCGTCATGGCTCTCGATCGCTTGGATCGCGACAAATACAAGCACGCGATCGAGCGCGGCGCCGAATGGGTGCTGGGCCTGCAGAGCAAGAACGGCGGCTGGGGCGCCTTCGACGCCGACAACACCCATGACTATCTGAACCATATCCCCTTCGCCGATCACGGCGCGCTGCTGGATCCGCCCAGCGCCGACGTGACCGCGCGCTGCCTGGGCATGCTGGCGCAGCTCGGCTACGACAAGTCGCATCCGGCGGTCGCCGCGGGCCTTCAGTATCTGCGGCGCGAGCAGGAGCCGGAAGGCTGCTGGTTCGGCCGCTGGGGCACCAACTACATCTACGGCACCTGGTCGGTGCTGTCCTCCTACAACGCGCTTGGCGTCGATCCGAAATCGGAGGAAGTGCGCCGCGCGGTGAATTGGCTGATCGAGCGGCAGCGCGCCGACGGCGGCTGGGGCGAGGACGGCGAAAGCTATTGGGACGACAAGCCCAAGGGCGA
>JBMLRS010000006.1:0-1672 GCA_049240905.1 Elsteraceae bacterium | reverse complement strand
AATAGCGATCGATGGCGATCATGATGCTTTCCGCCAGACGCCGGCGATGAACGGGGTTCTGCAGTTCCCGTTCATCCTCGCGATTGGAGAGATAGCCGAGTTCGATCAACACGGACGGCACGTCGGCGGCGGTCAGCACCAGGAAACCGGCGAAGCGATGCGCCTGATCGACGGTGCGCGAGACCTTGGAGAGCTGCTCGACGACGAGCGCGGCGAACATGACGGAATGGTTCTTGGTCTCACGCTGGGTCAGATCGATCAGGATGTTGGCGACTTGCGGCGTCTCGCCTCCCAGATTCACGCCGGCGATCACGTCGGCCTTGTTTTCTTTCTGCGCCAGCGCCTCCGCTTCGCGGTCGGAGGCGGTGTCGGAAACGGTGTAGACGGTGACTCCGCGATGATTGGGATTGCCGATCGAGTCCGCGTGGATCGAGATGAACAGGTCGGCCTGAGCCCCGCGCGCGATCGCCACCCGCTCGCGCAACGGGATGAAGCGATCGTCGGAGCGGGTCATCAACACGCGATAGCGGCCGGTCGCCTGCAATTGCCGACGCAGCTCCAGCGCCGTGTCCAGCGTGATGCTTTTCTCGTAGGCGCCGCTCACGCTGATCGCGCCCGGATCCTGCCCGCCATGCCCGGCGTCGATCACGATCACCGGAAGGCGTCGCTCCGCCGGCTTGAACGCGACTGGCGGCGGACTCGCGGCCGGCTGAGGCGCCGCGACCTGAACCGCTGACTGCCTTCCCGGCTGAGCGCCCGTCTGAGCGCCCATCTGATTGACCGGCTGACTGACTGCGGAAGCGCCGGCCTGCGCGCCAATCGGCGTCGCCGAGGCGTTCGTCAACGCGGCCCTCGGGACGTTCGAGGCGGCCGGATTGGGCGTCGCCGCCATGGCGCGGCCGGGTGGACCGACGCTGCGCAGGAAGGCTTCGCGCGGCACTGTCTCAAGATCCAGGATCAGGCGCCAACGTTGTCCGTCGCGCGGCTCGATCAACCGGCTGGCGACCACGCGGGCGGGCTGCGCGAGATCGAGCACGAGCCGCCCTACCCCGGCCTCAAGCCGTCCCGTGCGCAAGGACCGCACGGGACCGATCGGCTCCGCCGGATTAAGGCGCCAGGCGACCGGCGTGACGTCGACGACGATGCGGTCGGGATCCGCGAGATTGAAGATCTGGTAGGAGACGCGCTCCGAGAGATCCAGGACGAACCGGTGGCCGCCGTCGCGCGCGGCCATGCGCCAGCCGGACGCGACGGCTTCCTGGGCCTGGCTGGGCGTCGCAAGCGCCATGAAGAAAGCGAGCCCGGCCGAGGCCCAAAAGCCCGCGCGTCGGCTTATCCGGAAGGACCGAAGCCGGGCGAAGAAGGGCGCAGAGCGGATCATTTGCTCACACATAAGATGAACTTTAGTATCTATCTTACTGAAAAACAATAGATCAATTCACATTCAAACCTTTCTCGAACGCCGTTGCGAAAGGGGCACAGTAACCATTTGTGAAGTACCGATTGCACGAGTATGGTGGGGTTGGATGCATCCGCAGCCTTCCTGATCGGTTGGCGCGGCTTTCGCCCGGTGATCGCGCTGCCGCCGCTATTGGCCCCGGCGCTCAGATTCACAGGCGCGGAACGCCGGCCTTGGTAAAACCCTCCCCGATCGGACGGGCGCGCTGACTAC
>JBMLRS010000005.1:0-2400 GCA_049240905.1 Elsteraceae bacterium | reverse complement strand
CAAGCTCCTGGCGGTTCTGGCTCACCTTCCACTTGCCTTCGATCCGCTCGATCTCGATCTCGACGCCAACGATGCCCTTCATCTGGGCCGCGATGAAGTCCGCCGGGGCGTCGTCCACCTTCCAGGGATGGGCGCGAGCGGATTCATGGCGATGGGTCAGCGCGTCGAGTTGCGCGCGCAGATCCTCGCCGGTCGCCATGAGTCTTGGTTTGCCCCAGACCTGGACCATCGCGTAGTTCCAGGTGGGCACGACCTTGCCATGCTCGCGCTTGGACGGGTACCAGGAGGGGGAGACGTAGCGATCGACCTCCTGGAACACCACCAGCGCCTCGCGGTCGCCCGTGAACAGCCGCCATTGCGGGTTGGCCTTCGCCAGATGGGCCCGTAGCGTGCCCAGCTTCGACGCCGCCCGGTCGAGGATGAAGGGGATCGGATTGGCGTCGATCCCTTCGGGGCCGGCGGTGATCAACATCCCAAGAGATCGCGCCTCGATCAGCGCCTGCTGGACCTCAAGCCGGTCCTCGCGAAAATGCGGCGGCTGATACATGGGGCTCCCTCCCGTCAAACGAACGAAACGGGGGATGTACCAAAAGTTCGCCGCGGCCGAAAGCCCAGCGCTGAGCCGCGGTCACGCGTGGCCGATGCGGTCCAGCTCTCGGTCGAGCGCGCGCTTATTGAGCGCGTCGAATCGCAGGGCGGAGAAGATCTTGATCCGGGTCTCCAACGCGCGAAACGCCTCCCGCAGCGCCAAGGTCTTCTCCACTTCGCCGCCAGTGGCGGACAAGGGATCCGTGACCGGCCAGTAGGCCATGAGCGGCTCGCCCGGCCACACCGGAACGTCGCCAGCCTGGACGACCTCGCAGACCGTGAACACGAAATCCATGACCGGCGCGTCCGGCGCCGCGAACTGGTCCCAGGACTTGCTCGCCAACCCCTCGACCGGCATTTTGAACACCTTCAGAAGATCGAGCACTTCCGGGCGAACGGCGCCGGCCGGGTCGCTCCCCGCGCTGAAAGCGCGGAAGCGCCCCGCCCCCCAATGGTTCAGCAAGGACTCCGCCATGACGCTGCGCGCGGAATTGAACTTGCAGAGGAACAACACGTTATAAGGGTCGGCCGCCATCCGCGTTCTCCAATTTCATTGGGTCCAACGCTGGGATAGGCGGGATTGGTGAAATTTTTATTTCAAGACCATGGCCCTTGCGCGGAAATTCGCTCCTGGCGGTTCGACTGGCGATACGCCATGAACCTTTCTAGGCGGGTCCTTTCTTCTCCTTGCATTGCTCCGTCGTTCCAATCGTTTGACTGAGGAGACTCTCCGTGCGTCGCGCTTTCGTCATCTTCATGGCCGTCATCGGCGGTATCACGATGTTGTTCGCCCTCATCTTGGCGGGCGTCGGCGTCTGGATCTGGCAAAGCGCGCCGGACAGCGCGATCGCGGACGCCACCCTGTTGAAGCTTGAGCTCGCCGGGACCTTGCCGGACGGACAGAGCGCGGACCCGCTCGCGGCCCTGCTGGCCGACCCCACGCCGGGGCTGCGTGGCACGGTGGAGGCGATCGACCGCGCCGCCGCCGATCCCCGCATCGCCGGCTTGATCGTCGACATGAGCCAGGCCCGCCCCACCCTCGCCGCGGCGCAGGAGCTGCGCGCCGCGATCAAGCGGTTTCGCGCCGCCGGCAAATACACCGCCGCCTTCGCCGACAGCTTCAGCGAGCATGACCGCGCGACCCAAGCCTATTATCTGGCGGCGGCGTTCGAGCGAATCTGGATGCAGCCCTCCGGCTCGCTCGACGTCGCCGGCTTCCGATCGGAGACGCCGTTCTTCGCCGATCTTCTGAAGACCATCGGGGTTCAGCCGGAATTCTCGCAGCGCCATGAGTTCAAAGGCGCGTCGGACAGTTTCCGTCTCAACCGCATGGATCCGAACATCCGAAAAATGTTGACCGGCCTGCTGGAGGACCTCCACCGGCAGACCGTCGAAGGCCTCGCTGAATCGCGCAGGTTGGAGCCTACCAGCGTTGCGGCGGCGATCGCGCGCGCCCCGCTGTTCGCCGACGAAGCGCTTGATCGCAAGCTGATCGACCGCGTGGGCTATCGCGATCAGCTGATCGCCACAGCTCGCCAAGCGCTCGGCGGCGGCAACCCCACTCTGGATTTCGCTCGCTACGCCGCAGAAACCAAACCGGCCGCCCCAGCGGAGGAGGCGCGCATCATCGCCGTCATTGGCGTGCGCGGGCCGATCCATCGCGGCAAATCGCCCGAGAGCGGGCTGGGCGGAGACGGGGCCTACGCCGACAGCGTGTCGGAGGCGATCGACCGCGCCGCCCGCGATCGGCGCGTCGCGGCGATCCTGCTGCGCGTCGATGTCTTTGCGCGGAACAACCCGTACAAGCTCGCG
>JBMLRS010000004.1:0-1348 GCA_049240905.1 Elsteraceae bacterium | reverse complement strand
GCGCTTGCCTTCCTGCTCCAGCAGCGCCCGCACCACCAGCCCGTCGAGAACATTGTCGACGATTCCGAAGGCCTTCGCCTGCTCGCGGCTGAACTGCGGTCCCAGGAACTGGCGCATGCGCTGCACTTCAGCGTTCACGGCCTGACTGACCTGGTTCGGATCGATCGTGGCGTCGCCCACGGTGATCGGGGTCGAGCGAGTGCCGGCGGCGTTCATGTAGTCGGTCACGCCCCAGGCGCCGAAGCTGAGGATCAGCAGCACGAACAGCAGTTTGACGACCCAGGAGGCGGCTTGGTTGCGAATGGATTGGAGCATGGTCGGGCCGGGGTTCCGCTGACAGGGGTGGCGGTGGGGGTGGCGATAAGCGCAGAGGGGCTTTATAGCGGTGGAGTCGCAGCGAGCAACGGGATTGTCAAAATGACGGTGCAACCGGCGCGGCCTCTGGTGGCCGCGAACTGGAAAATGAACGGCGATCGGGCGATGGCGCGCGCCTATGCGCCAGCCCTGGCGCAGGCCCTGAACAAGTCGTGCAAGGCCGAGATCGTGATCTGCCCGCCAGCCGCGCTGATCGAGCGCCTGGCGGTGGCCATCGCCGCCGCGGCTTGGCCGGCCGAGGCTCCAGCGCTTGGCGCGCAGGATTGCCACGCCGCCGCTTCCGGCGCGTTCACTGGCGATCTGTCGGCCGGGCTGTTGAAGGAAGCGGGCGCGGAATGGATGATTCTCGGCCATAGCGAACGGCGCGCCGGCCATGGAGAGAGCGATGCGCAGGTCGCCGCGAAACTCGCTGCGGCCGATGGTCTCGCCATGCCCGTGATCCTCTGCGTCGGGGAATCCCTGGCGGAGCGCGACTCGGGCCGCGCGGAGGCGGTGGTGCGCGCGCAGCTCTCAGGGTCTTTGACTGAGGCCCCGAAGACCATGGGAGCCGACGGCGCGCGGTTCGCCGTCGCTTATGAGCCGGTTTGGGCGATCGGCACGGGTCGCGTCGCCTCGGAGGGCGATGTGGCGGCCATGCATGCGGCGATCCGCGCCCATCTGAAAGCGGCGCTTGGCCCGGTCGGCGCGGCCGTGCGGATCCTCTATGGCGGATCGGTGAAGCCGGACAACGCCGGCGCCTTGTTGAGGACGCCCGAGGTGGGCGGGCTGCTGGTCGGCGGCGCCAGTCTGGTTCCGGAGTCTTTCGCCGCGATCGCCAACGCGGCGGCCTGAAAGCGGGACCAATCCGACGATCGAAACGCGAGGGTGGCGTCTTCGCGTCGATCAGGTTACAAGACCGTCCGATGGTCAGCTTGGCCGTCGGCATCCCCGTGACAGACCACTCGAGTTCGATGACCCAAGTCATTCTCGCTAT
>JBMLRS010000003.1:14603-16083 GCA_049240905.1 Elsteraceae bacterium | reverse complement strand
GGTCGTATAGATGTTGCGGTTGACGCCGTTCAGCGTCGCGGCGCCGCGCGCGCCCGTGAGGGTGATGGCGGCGGCGCCGGTGGTGGCGACCGTGCCGCCGCTTATGGCGATTCCGTCGCCCGCCACGCTCGAGCCGCCGGTTCCGGTGAGGAGGATGTCTCCGCCGGCCGAGGTGATCCTCTTCCCGCTGGCGAGCGTGAGGCCGACGCCGTCGCCGAGGCCGCCAGCGTTCGCGGTCACCACGATCGCGCCGGCGCCGGAGGCGATCAGGTTGTCGTTGATCGCGATGGTGCGGTTGGCGTTGATCGTGATCGCGTCGGTTCCGGAAGTCGTCACCGCGCCTGCGATCGTCACCGACCCGCCATTGATGATCAGGGCGTCGGGCGAGGAGAGGGCGTTGACGGTCACCGCGCCGGTCCCGTCCGCGCGACCGAAAGTGCGGCTGGCGAAGCCGTCGGCGATCGCGCTGAGCGCGGTCGTCGTCAGATTGAGATTCCCGGCCCCGCCGGCGATCCCGATCGAGGTCGAGATCGTGGATGGCTTGATCACCAGCGCGCCGGCGCCCTGGATCGTCCCTGGCGTTCCATTGTCGAACACCATCTGATCGGCGGTGATGGTCAGCGGTCCGGTCGCGCTGGCGGCGCCCACGCGTCCGGTCGACCAGACGACGAAGCCGTTGCCGGTGGCTGTGCTGAACCCATTGAAGTTGACCGCGCCGGAGCCGTTCGCGGCGATCACGCCATTGGTTTCGACGAAGATCCCCGCGTCCACCGACGCCGTGGCCGTGCCATTCACCGTGATCGCGCCGGAGCCAGTCGCCAATACGGAGGCGGCGGTGTTCACATGCACGCCTTCGTTCAAGGACTGCGCGCCGACGAAGCTGCTGGCGCCGGTGAGCGTGATCGCGCCGGAGACGGTCTGAACGATCGTGTTGGCGCCCCTGATGAATATCCCGTCCTGGCCTTCGCCGGCGGCGGGGCCGATATTGGCGGCGGTTCCGCTGATCGAGAGATTGCCGCCGGTGGTGGCGATCGTGGCGGCGCTCTGGATCAGCACGCCGTGATTGCCGTCCCCGACGCCGCCGGTCGAATTTGTTCCGGTGATCGTCACCGCGCCGGAATTTGTGCTGACCAGGGCGCCGCTGACCAGAACGTTGCGCGCGCCGGTACCGCCGCCGCGCTGGCCGGTGATTGAGATCGCGCCGCTGGTGGTGGTGAGATTTCCGCCGGTGATGGAGACCCCGTCCAGGCCGGAATTGGCGGCTCTGGCGTTGATCGTGATCGCGCCGGCCCCGGTGCTGATCGTTCCGGCGGTCTGGCTGTAGCCGTTGGTCGAACCGGCGATCCCGCCCGTGTTCGCGGTCGCGTTGAAGGATCCGCCCAAGGTGGTCACGTCGGCGCTGACCGTGATGGCGCGCGTCGCCGTCAAAGTGACGTTGAGCGCGTTGGCGGTGGAGGCGATTCCGCTGGATAACACGATG
>JBMLRS010000003.1:12848-14593 GCA_049240905.1 Elsteraceae bacterium | reverse complement strand
TGTCCAGTCCGGCTGTCAGGGTCAGGCTGGAGGCGGCCCCGGCGTAGCTGATCGGCGAGGCGACGGTGATCGTGCCGTCGCCGGTCTGGATCGTGACCGCGCCGGTCGCCAGCGCGGCCGTGATCGCGCCGGGCGTGACGCTGCTGGTTCCGCCGGGCGCGTAGGGGCTGGTGATGCTGGTGACGCCGCCGCCCGCGCTGATCGTGATGTCCGTCGGGTCAAGCAGCCAGGCGCCGGGCTTGGCCTTCGGCGCGCGCGCCGCGGTTGTGACGGCCGCAGTTGGGCCGACGGCGAGGGCGCGCTTGCCGGATGTCTCCACTTGGCCGCCGTCGCCGCGCTGCGCCCCGCCTTGCGCGCTGATCGAGCCATTGAAGCGGGTGGTGTCGTCGGCCCAGACCACGGCTTTGCCGCCATCGCCGGTCTGCGTCGCATCCACGGTGATCGAGGCGGTGGGGGCGACATAGGCGACCTGCGCGGTCATTCCCGGGCCCTTCCCCTGCCAATCGCCGCCGATCAGGACGGTTCCCCCGCCCTTGGCGCCCGAGGCGTCGATCTTGGCGCCGTCGATCAGCCCGACCTTTTCGCCCCGCACATCCACCTGACCGCCGATCCCGTTCGCATTGCCGACGTCGATCGACCCGCCGACCTGGACCGTCCCTGACTCGCCGCCATGGATGATCACGCGGCCGCCTTCGACCGTGGCGCCCTGCGCCTCGATCACGCCGGTGGTGTTGATCACGTCGCGGATCACGTTGCGCGCGGCCTGCGCCGTCAGCGTCACGACCCCGCCGGGCGCCGAAAGGGTCCCGCTGTTTGAAACGACGGCCCCGCCTGGGTCGCGGGAGACGGGCTTGGTCACCTGGAACTGCAGCAACCGGTCGCCGACCACGTCGAGCGCCACCGCGTCGCCGCCTGCGAGACCCACTTGCCCCACCCGAGCGGTGATCACGCCGGCGTTTTCGACCCTGCTTCCCGCCAGCACCGCGTAGCCGCCGTCGCCGGCGGCGATCACTCCCTCGTTGCGCACGCGGGCGGCGGCGTTCGGCGAGGTGACGCTGAAATCCATCTTGCCGGCCATGAAGTCCTGATTGCGGACGTCATGGGTGGAGGCGACGAAGCCCGCCGCGTTGATCCGCCCGGTTGGGCCGATCAGCACTCCGTTGGGGTTCACGACGTAAATCTGCCCGTTGGCGCTGACGGAGCCGTCGATTCGGCTGGCGCCGCCTTCGCGCACGCGGTTCAAGGCGATCGAATCCCGCCCGGGCTGGATGAATTGAACCGAGGCGCCGGCGTCCACGTCGAAGCTCCGCCATTCCACGATCGCCTTGGCCGAGGACTGCGTGATCGTCGTGTGCCGGCCGCTCTGCGCGATCGACGCCGACCCCGCGGCGACGGCGCCGCCTTGCGGCCCGGTCGTCTGCGCGGAGACCGTCGCCGCCGACAGCAGTCCCGCTGCGATCAACGCGGTGGTTGCGAACAGCTTGCGACGAAAGTACATGCGCTCTCCAGAAATCCGGCTTAATGGATTAGCACATGCTGATTAGGCGGATCGATAGCCAGATGACAAGATTTTTGGACGATATACGCCTTTTACCAACCAGTTAGGCGGATTTAGGAACCGACCCTCGTGCATAACAAGATTTGCCTAGGCCTAGCTGTTCTTGTCGCGTTCGTTGCACCGGCGGCGGCGCAGACGCCCACGATCCGCTTGCCGGGATCCGCGGAGCCAGGGCGCCCGCAGCAGC
>JBMLRS010000003.1:0-12838 GCA_049240905.1 Elsteraceae bacterium | reverse complement strand
CCGACTCCGGAGGCGACCTTCACCTTTTCCGGCGCGCCGCCCGCCGCCGCTCCCGCAGCGCCGCAGCCAAGCTTCAGCTTCACCACGCCGTCGGGGGTAGCGCCCCAACCCAGCTTCAGCTTCTCGACCCCGCCAGGCGGAGCGGCTCCCGCGCCTGCGGCTAGCTTCATGATCCGTGAGATCCAGGTCGAGGGCGTGACGGCGTTCCCGACCGAGGCGATCCGCGCGCTCACCAGCCCGCTTGAGGGCAAGAACGGGACCCTGGCGGATCTTTCCAAGGTCGCTCAGACGATCGAGCAGTTCTACCGCAGCGAGGGGTTCGTGCTGTCTCGCGCCTTGGTGCCGCCGCAGGCGGCGGATGAAGGGCGATTCAAGATCCGGGTGATCGAGGGCTATGTCGGCTCCATCACGGTCGAGAGCGCGGACGCCGATCTTCGTCGTCGGGTTGAAGGCCGCCTGGCGCCGCTTTTGGTTCAGCGGCCGATCTCGGTCGGCGCATTGGAGCGGGCGCTGCTGTTGGTCAACGATCTGCCTGGGCTCAACGCGATTGGCACCTTGCGGCCGGGCCAGGAGCAGGGCGCGGCGGATCTTCTGGTCGCCGCGCGCGAGGACCGCGTGCAGGCCGGCGCTTCGATCAACAATCGGGGCTCAAAGTCAGTCGGGCCTTACATGCTCTCGTTCGACGCCGCCTATTCCGGTCTGTTCGGATTAGGAGAGCAGATCGGCTTGACCTTGTCGCAGACGCCGGAGTTGCGGCAATCGAGCAATATCGGCGCGCGCTGGTCGCAGCCGCTGGATTTCCTGGGGCTGGCGGAGGAGGGCGTCAGCTTCGTGCTGAACGCGAATTACGGCTTCGGCGAGCCGGGCGGGCGGTTGCGCGCGCTTGCGGTGAAGACCGCCAGCTTGTCGGTGGGGCCGCGCCTGATCTGGCCGGCGGTGAAGCAGCGCGACCGTTCGGTGACGGTGGAGACCGGCTTCACCGTGAACGAGACCGGCGTCGACGCCCTCGGGCAACCGCTGTTTCGCGACGGATGGCGCACCGTCGACCTGCGAGGAACTTGGGTTGAGTTGGACGCGCTCGATCTGGGCGGCGTGACCTCTCTCAGCTTGGGCTGGGTGCAAGGGCTGGATGGGTTGGGGGCTAAGCGCATGGGCGGCGCGACCGTCGCGCGCGCGGAGGCGAATCCCAGCTTCGGCAAGGCGACCTGGGAACTGCGCCACGTGCAGCCTTTGCCAGAGAATTTCTCCCTCGCTCTGACCTTGACCGGTCAGGAAGCGACCACGCCGATCGTCGCCGCGGAGCAGTTCACTTTCGGCGGCGCGCGGATCGGGCGAGGGCTGGATCCGGCGGATCTCTCGGGCGATCGGGGCTACGCCGCCTCGATCGAGTTGCGCCGCAGCTTCGAGGTGACCTCCACTGACTTCATCACCGGCCTCCAGCCATACGGCTTCTACGACTACGGCGTGGTCGACGACATCAGCCGGGTCCGCGCCAGGATCCGCGACGCGACCACCGGCGGCCTTGGCTTGCGCGTCACCTTCATCGGCGGCGCCTCGGCGGGGCTGGAATGGGCGGTTCCGCTCCATCGCCGCGACGCGACCAGCGACACCATCCGCTCGCAGCGGGTCTATTTCGATCTGGCGATCAGGTTCTAGCTATCCAGCGAGGGCGCGTAGCCGCTCGGGAGTCGTGGTGGGGAAGCCGAAAAACTCCAGATAGGCGGGGATCTGCTCGAACAGCATGTCCAGCCCGATCTGATAGCCGCAGCCTTTGGCGGCGGCGGCCCGCAACAAGGGCGTCATCGCCTCCTTCAGCACCACTTCGCCGACGAAGCTGTCTTGATCCAGCCGGTCCGCGTCGAAGGGCAGGGGATCGCCATCCTCCATGCCCAACGGGGTGGCGTTCACCACGATGTCGAAGCCGGCCGGGTCGTTGGAACCGGTCGACAAGCTCAATCCCGGATAATGCTGGGCCAAACGCTCCCGCAGCGCTTGCGCCGCGGCGGGGCGCGCGTCGAACAGCGACAGATGCGCGACCCCGGCCGCCGCCAGCGCGGCGGCGATCGCGCAGCCGACGCCGCCGGATCCCACCACCAGCGCGCGGGCGCCTTTCGCCGCGCGGCCTTTGCGCAGCATCCCGCGCACGAACCCTTCGCCGTCGAACATGTCGCCGGCCAAGCTTCCGTCAGGGCGGCGCAGCACCGCGTTGCATGACCCGGCGATCTTGGCGGTGGTGGACGCGTCATCCAGCATCCCCAGAACCGTCACCTTATGCGGCATGGTGATCAGCGCGCCGCGCAGATTGGTCAGCTGGAACAGCGGGCGCAGCAAGCCGGGGAAATCCTCGTCCCTGCAACTCATCGGAGCGACGACCGCATCGATCCCCTCCGCCTCGAAATAGGGGTTGTAGATCATCGGCGATTTGAAGGAATGAGTCGGGTAGCCGATATGGGCGATGAGCGTGGTGTTTCCTGTGATCATGCGCCCATATGACGCCGGCGCGTGGACGGCGATCAAGCCTTTCGCGCGGTCTAGGCTTAAGCCAGACGGACGATAGGTCCTGATACAGGAAATGGCTGGGGCTGAACGGTCAGCCGCGCGCTTCGCTGGCGATCGGGATGATCCTGAGACGCTGTTCGAAGCGTTCGCCGTGACCGATGAGGAGCGCGCTGATCCAGGATGGCCCGCTCTCTTCTGCGGCCAGCAAGAGCGCGACGCCGCTGGCGTGGAGCCCGGAGCCGGCGACCTAACTGGTCGGCCAGAGCACGCTGCGATCGACCTGGGCGATCCGCTTCAGGCCGATCTGGCCGAGGGTCGTGCCGACGTCGAAGGCCAGATTGTCAACGAAGCGGGTCAATCCCGCCGCGCCGTCGGCTCCGATCGCGTAAAGGAAAGGTCGGCCGAGCATCACGTAATCGGCGCCCAGCGCGATCGCCTTCACCACGTCCTCGCCGGATCGCACGCCCCCGTCCAGCAGGAGCGGATAGTCCGGCCCGACCGCCGCGCGGATCACGGGCAAGGCGGAGATGGTCGCCGGCGCGCTGTCCAACTGCCGGCCGCCATGGTTCGACACCCAGACGGCGTCGGCGCCCGCCTCTTTGATCCCGACGGCGTCGGTGGGATCCATCACGCCCTTGATCAGCAGCTTGCCTTTCCAGCGGTCGCGCAACCGCTTCAGGAAGTCCCAATCGGCCCCGCCGCGCGACCCGTTGCGGACATAGCCGCCGGCCTGTGGTCCGCCGGCGTAATTAGCCATCTGCGGCGGGCCCGCGCGCAGCGTGCTGATCGACCAGGACGGATGCAGCGCGAAATCCAGGAATTTCTTTGGGGTCATCCGGAACGGCGTCTGGAAAGCGTTGCGCAAGTCTCGCGGCCGCTTGCCCAGCTTCGGCACATCGACCGTGAGAATCAACGCCTCATAGCCGACCTTCTCCGCGCGATCGACGAAGGCCATGGCCGCCTCGACCGAGCCGGTCACATAGAGTTGGAACCAGGCCCGACCCTGGCTGAGCTTGAACATTTCCTCCAGAGAGGTCGAGGCGGCGGTGGAGACGCCGACCGGGAAGCGGTTGCGCACGGCCTCCGCCGCCAGCATGCGGTCTGCGCCGGGCCAGGCGAGATCGCACATCCCCATCGGCGCCACGCCGAACGGCGTTCCGAAATCGAAGCCCAGGAAGGGTTTCGCAAGATCGGTTCCTTCCACATCCACCAGCACGCGCGGGGTCAGCCGCAGCTTGCGCAACTCGGATTGGTTGAGGTCTGCGGCGTCCTCCCAGCCGGCCGCGCCGTCGATGAAGTCGAACGCGACGCGCGGCATCCGCCTGCGGGCGAGCAGGCGCGCGTCTTCCGCCATGGGAAAGCTGGGGCTAGGACGCGCGGTGTCGGCGGCGGTTTTCCGAAAGGGGCGCATGGCGCTTCTCGTTCTTGGCGGCGACCCGATCGGGCCAAATCGCGACGTGGGCCGAGCTTAGCGTTCGTTGACAGACAAACAAGATTGTTTCTCAGTGAAGGCCGCTCCCTGATTCGTCAAAAAGGCGTTTGTTCATGCTTGATCTGGTGCTCTCGTACGCCAGGGTCCTGGACCCTGTTTCCGGCTCCTATCTGGAAGGGCGGAACGTCGCGATCCAGGGCGGCAAGATCGTCGAGGTCGAGCACGCTCCCATTCGCAACAGCGCGGCGCGCACCGTCGATCTGGGCGGCCGCGTGCTGATGCCGGGCCTGAGCGACGCGCATGTCCACGTCACGGCCTCGACCGCCGATTTCGCGCTGCTGGGGCGCCTCTCGCCGTTCTACGTCTCCGCCAAATCCGGCGAGATCCTCAACGGCATGCTGATGCGGGGCTTCACCACGGTGCGCGACGCCGGCGGGGCGGATTGGGGTCTGGCCAAGGCGGTGCAGGAAGGCGTGATCGCCGGCCCCCGCCTGCTCTTCTGCGGCCATGCCCTGTCGCAGACCGGCGGTCACGGCGACATGCGCGGCCCGGGCGAAGCCTTCCGCCTTGGCCAATGTTTCTGCTGCGCCGGCCTCGGCGTGGTCTGCGACGGCGTGCCGGACGTGCGCCGCGCCTGCCGGGAGGAGATCCGCCGCGGCGCGACCCATATCAAGCTGATGGTCTCCGGCGGCGTCGCGTCGCCGACCGATCGCATCGACAGCACGCAATTCTCGATCGAGGAGATCAAGGCCGCGATCGAGGAGGCGGAGGCCGCCAACATCCCGGTCATGGCCCACGCCTATACGCCGCGCGCGATCAACCGCGCCCTGGAATGCGGCGTTGATTCGATCGAGCACGGCAATCTGCTGGACCAAAGCTCGGTCGATCTGTTCGTGAAGTTGGGCAAATTCCTGGTGCCGACGCTGTCGACCTACCACGCGCTCGCCGAAGAGGGGGTGGCCGCCGGCCTGCCGCCGGACCTGCACGCCAAGGTCTTCGAAGTGCTGGACGCCGGCCAGAGGGCGCTGGAGCTGGCGCATCGCGGCGGCGTCAAGATCGCCTACGGCACGGATCTTCTGGGCAAGATGCAGCGCCACCAGCTGCGCGAATTCGCCATCCGCGGCGAGGTGCAGAAGCCGATCGACGTCATCCGATCCGCCACCGTGATCGCCGCGGAACTGTTCCGTATGAGCGGCCAGATCGGCGTGGTCGCACCCGGCGCCTTCGCGGATCTTTTGGTGGTGGAGGGCGATCCGTTGGCCGATCTGGGCGTGATGCAGGCCCCGGAGAAATTCCTGAAAGCCATCCTGAAGGAAGGCCAGTTCCACAAGAACGAACTGGCCTGAGATCAAGCTTGGAGAGGTGGCGCGACGGGCGAAAGGAGTTGAGATGACGGGGAGCGGCAGGGTCGCGATGGTGAGCGGCGGCAACCGGGGGATCGGCCGCGCGGTCGCCCTGGAACTGGCGGCGCATGGTTGGATCGTCAGCGTCGGTTGCCGCAACCCGGACAAGTTCGAGCCGATCCAAGGCGCGACCGCCTTCCGCTTCGACGCGAGCGAGGCGGCCAGCGAAACCGCCTGGGTCGCAGACACGAAGGCGCGCTTCGGCCGGATCGACGCGTTGGTCCATTGCGCGGGCGTCGCGATCCGCAAGACGGTGCTGACCGTCAACGACGCCGAGTTCGACGAAATGTTCGACGTGAACGTGAAGTCGCCGCTGCGCCTGAGCCAGAAGGCCTGGCCGCATCTGGTGGAATGCGGCGCCGGCCGGATCGTGGTGCTGGCGTCCTTGTCCGGCAAGCGCGTTAAGTCGGAGAGCACCGGGGTCTACGCCATGTCCAAGCATGCCGCCGTCGCGCTCGCTCATGCGCTGCGCCGCTCCGGCCATCCGCTTGGCATCCGGGTCACCGCGATCTGCCCCGGTCTGGTAGACACCGACATGACCGCCAGCTATCGGGGCCAAGTGCCGGCGGAGGCGATGACGCAACCCGCCGATGTCGCGCAGATCATCCGCACCGTGATCGAACTGCCCTCCACCGCCAGCGTGGCGGAAGTGCCGATCAATTACGGGATGGAGGATTCTTATTAGGCGTCGGCGCCAATCCGCCTGATGGTGGAATAGATCAATAAATTTATGTAGATATAATGACAGGCTAGAAATAAGATTGCCCGCAAGAAAAATGTAGCTTGTGGGAAGGGTTCCCTCATGACTCCGGAGGGGCGCCTTGGTTGATCGGGTGCGTGGACGATGATCTCGCTGAAGGCCCAGATCGCGGCGCTGGAGACTGAGCTGGCGGATTGCAAACGCCAGCTTCGCAAGGTCACAGAGCGCGCTGCGGCGAAGGAGGCGCAGCTTCGGTTAATGCTGGAGGCGGCGCCCGTGGCGATCGCGAATCTGGCTTCCGACGGCGGAGTGCTGGAGGCCAACTCCGCATACCGCAGGCTGATGTCGGCTCTGCGCGACGGCGAACAGAGAAGCTTGGCGGCGGGGATATCCGTGGCGCATGTTGATCGACGCGCTCGTATCGACGGCGAAGACGCCGACAGGCTCGTCGGGCGGCCGCAGGGCAAGACTATGGCCGCGCCCGATGGAAGCTTGGTCGTTGTCTCCGGCGATGTCGAAGGGGATCGACTCACCGAAGAAGGCCTGCGCGGCGTGATCGAATTGATCCCAGCCGTCGTCGCCGTCTTCGACGGCGAGTTTCGGTTGGCGGCCTTCAATCAGCAATTGGTGGATCACTTTCGGGCGGACTTGAGGGATCGGGTGCGCGTCGGCGCCAGTCTGGCCGAGATGGCGACGCTGCTGATGAAGTCCGTGGTTTGGTTCGAAGGCGGCAGCTTCGGCGGGGCGCCTTACGGGCAAATGTCGGACGAGGAGATCGAAGCCTATGTCCGCGAGCGCGCGCCCCTCAGCATCGCCCGCAGGGGCAGCGCGCTGAACGAGTATGAGACCCGTGACGGACGGATTTACCAGTCCAGGACCAACGCGTTTCTAGGCGGTGGGATCGTGCGGGTCGGCATCGACGTCACCGAAGAGCGCTTGAACAAGCAGCGGGTCACAGAAATGGTCTCCAGCCTCACGGACGGGGTTCTGCTTTTCGACTCCGATCTCAAATTGAGGCTTTGGAGCCCTTCCGTCGGGCGTATGTTCGATTTCCTGGGGCCGATGATGATTGAAGGGGCGTCGGCCAACGACATCCGCGCCGCCATGCGCGAGGCGGCGCTCAAAAACGACCACGCCGCGCGCCGCGACGCCGAGGAGGCCTTCGGCCATCGGCGCTACCCGGACGGCCGCGTCATCCATTTTCGTGAGGTTGAAACCCGCGAAGGCGGGCTGCTTGTCACTTGTTCCGATCAAACCGACCTCTGTCGCGCGCTCGCTTTGGCCAGCCGGGTCGAACGGATGGAGTCTCTCGGCAGGCTGGTGGCCGGTGTCGCGCATGAAATCGGCACCCCGTTGGGCGTCGCCGTCACGGCCGGGTCGATCGTCAGCGAGCAGGCTGGAGCGGCTCTGACGCATCTTCGATTGATGGCGAAACCGGACCCGGAGATGTTGGACTGCCTTGAAGCGTTGAACGACGCCTCCTCGCTGCTGAGCAAGGGGATGGAGCGGGCGGTGGATCTTGTGGACAGCTTCAAGCGCGTTTCGCTCGATGAGCTGACCGACGACTATCGCAGCTTCCGATTGGCGGCGATCCTGAGCGACGTCGCCGTGATGCTGCGTCCGCAGCTGCGCGCGCAGGGCCACGATCTCGTCATCGATTGTCCCGACGAGATCACGCTTTCGAGCTATCCCGGCGCTATCAGCCAGATCATCGCAAATCTTGTCAGCAACAGCATCCTGCACGGCTATCCGGGCGGCCGATCGGGTGGTCGCCTCTACGTGGCCGCGCGACTGCGCGGCGAACAGGTTGAGATCGATTGTGGGGATGACGGAGTCGGGGTGACGTCGGAAGTTTTGGCGAGGATCTTTGAACATTTCTTCACCACGCGCCGCGGCGCGGGCGCGAGCGGCCTCGGGTTGGGCGTTGTTCATAACCTGGTCACGAACTTGTTGGGTGGGTCCGTGGAGGCGAAGAGCGCGCCGGGCGAGGGCCTGCGGATCTTGATCAGGATCCCGATGGTTCTGGAGCGCGACGCTTCCGTGCGAAGCGGCGATTTGGCTTGGGTCAGCCTTTCGCTCGCTCGGCTGAGCTAGCGCGATCCCAGCTTGGTCTGACACGCGAAGAATCAGCCCGCCGTCAAGCCTTCCACATGGAGATCGGGGGGCGGCGGCGGAGACAGACTGATCCGCTGCGGACTTGCGCCGCGCTGCGTGATAGCCTGCAGTCAAGCTCCATACAGTTGAAGTCCAGCATGCCGGCGCAGAACAAAACGGGCGAGATCTCCTGGAAGCCGAAAATCCGCAAGGCCGAGGGGCCGGTTTACCTCGCCATCGCCGACGCCTTGTCCGCCGACGTGCAATCGGGACAGCTTGCGCCCGGCGCGCGGTTGCCGCCGCAACGCGCCCTGGCCGAGGCGCTCGGGATTGACTTCACCACGGTCAGCCGCGGCTACGCTGAGGCGCGCAAGCGCGGCCTGGTGGAGGGGCGCGTCGGACAAGGCACCTATGTGCGCGGCCGGCGATCGGAAGGCGCGCGGACGGAGACCGGCGGTCTGGTCGACATGAGCATGAATCTGCCGCCCCGCTTCGAGGATCCGGCGCTCGAAGACCGGATGTGGGATGGGATCGAGGGGCTGAGACGCCGCGACGGGCTCGATTTGCTGCTGCGCTATCAGGAACCGGGCGGGGCCGCGCGCGACCGGGCGGCCGGGGCGAACTGGCTGCAAGCGCGATCGCCGGGGGTGACGCCCGACCGCCTGTTGGTGTCGCCGGGGGCTCAAGGCGCGCTCTTGGCGATCGTCAGCCTTCTGGCGCCCACAGGATCGACGATCTGCGCGGAGTTTCTGGCCTACCCAGGGCTGCGCAGCCTGGCGGCCCATCTGAAGCTGCAATTGATCGGCGTGCCCTTGGACGTCGATGGCCCGATCCCTGAGGCGTTTGACGAGATCTGCGCGGTCCATCGCCCAAGGGCGTTCTACTGCAATCCCACCCAGCATAATCCGACCACGCGCACCATCCCGCTCGCGCGGCGCGAGGCGTTGATCCGGGTCGCGCGCCAGCGTCAGGTCCCGATCATCGAGGATGACGCCTACGGCTTCCTGCCGCTCAAATCCCCGCCGGCCTTCGCGGCGCTGGCCCCGGATCTGGTTTACTACATCGCCGGCCTCGCCAAATGCCTGGCGCCGGCCTTGCGGATCGCTTATGTCGCCGCGCCCGACGCAAGGGTTGCGGCGCGCGTCGCCGCCGCGATCCGGGCGACGGCGGCGACCGCCTCGCCGCTCACCGCCGCCATCGCCTCCTGCTGGATCGAGGAAGGCGTCGCCGGGCGAATCCTGTCCGCGATCCGTCGTGAGACCGCCGCGCGCACGGCGATCGCCGCGGACATTCTGCGCGGGCAAACGATGCTCAACGATCCCGAGAGCTTTCACCTGTGGCTTACTTTGCCCGCGCCTTGGACGCGCGCGGAGTTCGCGGCCCGTCTGCGCGTCAGCGGCGTCGGCGTGGTGACCAGCGACGCCTTCGCGCTTGGCGCGCCGCCGGAGGCTGTGCGGATTGGGCTGGGCGCCTCTGAGAACCGGGAGGCGCTGCGCAAGAGCCTGGAGGTCCTGGTCGACCTGCTGGCCCAGAGCCCGGCGGAGGCTTCGACCATCGTCTAGGGTGCATACAAAGTTTTAATTGTATGGAAATTAACTGAATTAATTGACATTATATGGAGATTGCGCCATCGATTGCGTCGCGCCATGCTCAATCTGGCGCGATGGAGGCGCAGCATGGCGATCGACCCGAGATATCCGACCTTATCTCCGTTCAAGACCGGCGTGACCGGCCATTGTCCGCGATGCGGAGAAGGGCGCCTGTTCACGGGTTTTCTTAAGTTAAGGTCGAGTTGCGACGCGTGCGGCTTGAGCTACGACTTCGCCGATCCCGCCGACGGGCCGGCGGTGTTCGTGATCGCGTTCGGCTGTCTGCCGAGCGTGTTTCTGGCGCTTTGGATCGAGGTCGCCTTTGCGGCGCCCTACTGGGTGCATTTGGTGACCAGCCTGCCGTTCCTGCTGCTGACCTGTGTGCCGCCGCTGCGCCCGGTGAAGGGTTGGCTGATCGCGACCCAGTATTTCTATAAGGCGGAGGAGGGGAAACTCGCCCGACCGCTGCAGCCGTCGCGCTAGAGAAATACCCGCTTTCTTTGGAGCGGATCTTTCTCACACCATTGCGAAAGATTGCGCGTGTTCCGACTTTCGCGATTGAGACTAAGTTGAACGCGCGCTAGACCCAGCCGCCGTCGACGACATAGTGCTGAGCGGTGCAGGCGGAGGCTTCCTCCGACGCCAGAAACACGGTGAAGGCGGCCAACTCGTCCGGAACCAGCTTGCGCTTCAGGCATTGCCGGCGCAGCAATTCTTCCTCGCCTTCCGGGGTCAGCCACTTGTCGATCTGGCGCTGCGTCATGATCCAGCCCGGCGCGATCGCGTTCACTCGTATATTGTAGGGGCCGTAATCCCGCGCGAGCGATCGGGTTAGGCCCAAGACTGCGGATTTCGCCGCCGTGTAGGCCGCCATGCCGCCGCTGCCGATCATCCAGGACGTCGATCCGTAATTGATGATCACGCCGGCGCCGGCCGCCTTCATGTCCGGCAAGACGGCCTGCGCGGCGAAGAATTGGTGCTTCAGATTGACCGCGAGGCGCTCGTCCCACTGCTCCGACGTCAAGGTTTCGGTTGAGTGGCGTTCGTCATGCGCCGCGTTGTTGATCAGGATCTGAACCGAGCCGTGGGCGGCGCGGCTTTCCGCGACGCGGGCCTGCAACGCCGCGATGTCGCGCAAATCCACCGGGTAGAAATGAACCGACGCCCCTTCCGCCGTCAGATCCCGCGCGAGGTCGGCGCCGGCCGTCTGGTCGATGTCCAGGAACACGACCTTCGCGTCCTGTTGGGCGAACCGCCGGACGATCGACGCGCCAATCCCGGACGCGCCGCCGGTGACCATCACCACCTTGCCCTTGAGGTCCGAATAAACCGCCGCCATGTCGCGCGCCCCGAAAAGACTCTAATGGAGCGTACATAGCATTTTTGGCCGTCGTCGCGTCAGCCTGCCCGGACATCCCGCGCCTTGACGCCTTCTCCGGCGTCTGCAAGCTGTGGCTCCGCGCCCGATGTCGGCGTTGGAGGGGGAGCGCGCCAATGAAACATCCGATCGAACAGACCCAGGCGCGCGACGCCTTCTATGAGAAGATATCCGGCGACAATCTCTCCGCTCTCTGGACGGTCCTGGGCGATCTGGTGACGCCGGAGCCGCGCAGCGCTTGTCGGCCGTTCTTGTGGCGGTTCCAGGCGATCAAATCCTTCATGATCGAGGCCGGCGCCCTGATCACCGCGAAAGAGGCGGAGCGCCGCGTTCTGGTGCTGGAGAATCCAGGGTTTCGGGGGCAATCGAAGATCACCACCTCGCTCTACGCCGGGGTGCAGATGGTGCTGCCGGGCGAAGTGGCGCCGGCGCATCGCCATACCCAGTCGGCGCTTCGCTTCGTGCTGGAGGGCGAGGGCGCCTACACGGCGGTGGACGGCGAGCGCACGATGATGTCGCCCGGCGATTTCGTCACCACGCCCTCCATGGCCTGGCATGACCATGGCAACGAAAGCGACGCGCCGATGTTCTGGCTGGATGGGCTGGACATTCCGCTGGTCCAGTTCCTCGACGCCTCCTTCGCCGAGATGCTGAATTCGGACGAGCAGCCGATCTCCCGCCCGCCGGGGGATTCCCTGGCGCGCTACGGCCGCAATCTGCTGCCGGTCGGCTTGCAGCGCGCGTCAAAGACCTCGCCGGTCTTCAACTATCCCTATCAGGAGACGCGCGCCGCGCTGGAGGCGATGCTGCGCGGCGGGCCGCTGGATGAATGCCATGGTCTTCGACTGCGCTACACCAACCCGATCACCGGCGACTACGCCATGCCCACCATCGGCGCCTTCATCCAGATGCTGCCCAGGGGCTTCGCCACAACTAAATACCGCGCGACCGACGCCACGGTGTTCACGGTCGTGGAGGGGCGCGGGCGCAGCCGGATCGGCGATCTGACCTTCGAGTGGGGACCGAAGGACCTGTTCGTGGTCCCCAGCTGGGTCTGGGCCAGCCATGAGGCGGACGAGGACTCGGTGCTGTTCAGCTATTCCGACCGCCCGGTGCAGGAGAAGCTGGACCTGTTCCGCGAGCAGCGCGGGGACGCGTCCTGATGGCCCGCCACACCTTCCACTGCGTCGACGGCCACACCTGCGGCAACCCGGTGCGCATGGTCGTCGGTGGGGCGCCGATGCTGCCCAACGTCTCCATGGCGGAGAAGCGGGCGATCTTCCTGCGCGACCATGACTGGGTGCGCCGAGCGCTGATGTTCGAGCCGCGCGGCCATAACGTCATGTCCGGCACGATCCTCTACCCCTCGACCCGCGCGGATTGCGACGTCGGCGTGCTGTTCATCGAGGTCAGCGGCTGCCTGCCGATGTGCGGGCATGGCACGATCGGCACGGTGACCGCCGCGATCGAGGGCGGCTATGTCGTTCCGCGCGAGGAAGGCAAGCTGGCGATCGAGGCGCCGGCGGGCAGGGTCTCGATCGAATATCGAAAAGTCGGCGACTATGTGGAGCAGGTGCGGCTGTTCAACGTCGCCAGCTATCTGCACGCCGAGAACGTCGACCTCGACGTGCCCGGCCTGGGAAGCGTCCGCATCGACCTGTCCTATGGCGGGAACTACTACGCGATCATCGAGCCGCAGGCGAACTGGCCGGGCATGGACGCGATGACGCCGGACGAGATCAT
>JBMLRS010000002.1:0-8372 GCA_049240905.1 Elsteraceae bacterium | reverse complement strand
CATCGTGATCGGCTTCGCCGTGGGCGCCTTCCTGTCGACGCGGCTGACCCGCCTACTCGGCGTCGATCGCATGATCGAGCTCGGCACCTTCAGCGCCAGCATCGGCGGGCTGGGCATGACCTGCGTCGCTTGGCTCGATCCGACTGGAGCTTCAACCTTCGGGCCGTTCGGCCTCGCCACGCCGATGCTGCTGGTCTCCGGCGCCGCCGGCCTGATCATGCCGAACGCGATGGCCGGCGCGGCGGCCCCGTTCCCGCGCATGGCGGGCGCGGCATCGGCTTTGTTGGGCTTTGGTCAGATGGGGTTCGCGGCGTTGGTCGGCGTGGCGGTCGCGGCGGGCTTTGACGGCACGGGCCGATCGATGGCGACCGGCGTCCTCATCCTGGCCGTCGCCGGAGCGGTCATCTTCCGGCTGATGATCAAGCCTCAGAACCGGTAGCCGAGACCCAGAACCGAGAAGAAGGACTCGTCGCGACCGCCGTCCGTGCGCGCGCGATATCCCAGAACGCCGGTCAGCGCCCAGTTTTCTGAAAGACTCAACGTGGCCGAGCCGGTGAGCCCGAGGCTGCGGGCGTTGTCCGCGCCGCCGGGCCGCGCGCCGCCGCGCGACGGGGTCACTTCGCCAAAGCCGATCGTCGGGCCGGCGCCGACGCTCAAGGAGCGCGTAAGGGCCGCCGCGTAGCCGAAGCCGAACTCGGTCGACGCCCGGCGGCGCTCCGGCTCCAGCAAGCTGCGGCGAATGTCGACGGCGACCCGAAACTGGTTCACGGTGTAAGCGCCGATCAACGATAGCCCGTCGCTTTCGCCGCCCGCGCGGAACAACCGCGAGTCGCCGCTGGCGTGCAACTGCGTGGGCGCCCCCGAGCTGGCCAAGCTCACCCCATATTTGCCGAACGTCCCATTGAACACGCGCACGCCGGCAGCGGCGGCGTCGAAATCAGAGAAGAGCGAGAGGCCGCTGAGCGAGAGCGGCGATTGCGCGCGCGCTTGCGGCGCCAGGAGCAAAGTCGTGGCGGAGAGGCCTAAGGCGACGACGGAAAGGCGAAATGAGCGCGCCATGCACATGCGCACAGAATACCGCTTCGGACAGCCGCTTCCAATGGGCAGATTAGTCCTAGCCGCTCAGGTCTGCAGCGGCGCAGCCTCCAGCTCGTCGATCAGCTTGGTGATGGCCTCCGCGGAGATCGGCTTGGACATATAGTAGCCTTGGCCGTAGCCGCCGCCGATCAGACCCAGTTGGATCGCCTGCTCAGGCGTCTCGATCCCTTCGATCACCGACCGCAAACCCAGATCTGTGGCGAGGGAGAGAATATTCTTCATCAACACGAATTGACGGCGATCATCTAGCAGGCCGTCGGTCAGGCTCTTGTCGATCTTCAGGGTCGTCGCCGGCAGGGAAGCGACGCGCGACAGGTTCGATTGATCCCGCCCGAAATCGTCGATCGCGATATGGAAGCCAAGACGACGCAGCCGCAGCAGCTGCTCCACCACGAAGTCGGCCACCAGTTGACCCTCCGTGATTTCGATCTCGACCATCTCCGGCTCGAGATTATAGGCCGCCAACCGATCCTGCAGATAATCGACGAACGATTCCGACTTCAGTTCGACGGGCGACACGTTGACCGCCATTTCGATCTCGTACCCGGCGTCGCGCCAGGCGCGCAGAACCTTGAAAGCGGTGTCGAGCAACCAACGACCAAGCGGCAGGATGAGGCGCGTCGCCTCAGCGACCTGCACGAACTCCTCAGGCGAAACCGATCCCAGGATCGGGCTGTCCCACCGCATCAAGGCTTCCACGCCTGTGATCTTGCCGGTCTTGAACACCGCCTTCGGCTGATACACCAGTCGGAACTCGCGATCCGGATGCTCGATCGCGGCGCGCATGCAGTCCTCGACCAGTCGGGAGCGCGCCGCGTCCTCACGCATCTTCGAGTCGAACTCGATCAGAGTCCCGGGCGCGAGCCGCTTGGCCCATTTCATCGCCATGCTGGCGCAACGCACCAACTGATGAGGCCCTTCAGCGTCGCGTGGATAGACGGCGACGCCGGCCGAGGTGGGGGTGTAGACATTGCGTCCCGTCACCACCAATGGGGCCTCGAACAGGCCGGACAATCGCTCCTTCACGATCGGGTCTTCAAACAACACGAAAAAGCGATCGCCGCTGCCCCGCGCGACGACTCCAGCGTCGCCCACGCCGCCGCTCAGGCGCGCGCAATAGACCCGAAGCAACTCCCGCGCGCCCTCCTCGCCCAGCATGCTGGCCAATCCGCTGAAGCGGTCTATGTCTAGAAACGCGAGTTGCGGGGGCTTGCCCCCTTCACGGTGGAACCGATCGATGTGGTCGCGAATCACCAACATCATCTCGTTGCCGTTGATCAGCCCCGTGATCGGATCTCGTTCAATTCCGGCAAGCGGCGCCGACGCGTTAGCCATCTGAACGGCGCTCTCCAGTTGTCACGTCAACGATCTTGATCATCATACGCGGATCACAACAAGACGGTTCCACAAATTCAGCGGCGGCGCTTCGTCGAACGACGAGGCTTCAGCGGACTCGGAATCGTCTCGAATCCAGGACGCCGCCGAATTGCCCACGGCCGATCTGTGGGCAAACCAACTTGTACCTTGGGGTCAGTGAAGCATCAAAATATTCATTTGATATAGCAATGAGCAGAAAGCCCGCGCGATGCGAACGACTCTTCTTCGCGTTATCGCCGCAAGCCGCCTGGACCACACCCGCATGGCGGTCGCGACCGCGCTCTCGAACCTGCACGGATCTTGCTGGAGAAGCGAAGGAAGTCGGTGATTTGGCGGGCTTGACAAACCCGTCAAAGCGCTGGCTTAAACACGCTTTCTGGCGTTGCTTATCTGAACTTTCGGTAGTGCCGATCCAAACGGTGTGGCGCTCGCGGATCCCACTCGCCCCAATCATTATGAAGGTTACGCAGGAGCATGAAGGCTAAAGAATTCATCAGAAGTATCGATCTCTTGATGGATAAACTTCATATTGGGGTCATCCACGGCGGTGATTCTATCGCAGGCTCAACAGTCTTATTTGAAACGCGAAATCCTCGTGGCGAAAAGACTTATAAAGCAGTGGCGGAAGATATTGCGGAGTCGCTCCGTACAATTGGGTTTAAACATATCTCTCTATATCCCGAAGACATCAATCTGACGGAACGCTTACGGGCTGATAAAGTACACTTTGCTTGGTTGAATTCCGGCGGGACACAGGGTTATGCGGCCACCTGCCATGGGCCGTCTTTGCTTGAATTGATGGGCGTGCCTTACGTCGGACACAACCCCCTCAACGCCGGGTTGTTAGACAACAAGCACGCTTTCAAACATTTCCTGCGAGGCCTGAACATCGATACTGGTCGATTCTTGACCTGGGACAGCTCGCGCGGCGAGTTCAAGCCGCGGATCAACACGCATTTCCGGCATGTCTTCGCCGACTACGAAGGCCCCTTCGTGGTGAAGCCGGTCTCGGGTCGGGCTTCGCTCAACGTGCTGGTGGTCGATGAGATCGACGAACTGCCCGGCGCGATCGCGGAAGTATACCGCACCACCGAGAACTTGGTCTTGATCGAGGAGTATATTCCCGGGGCCGAATTCTGCATCGCGATCATGGGGCCGTGGGTCGCGCGCGGCGGCGCGCTGGCGCGCCAGGGACGCGCCTTCTCCTTCTCCGCGATCGAGCGCGTTCTGGTGCAGGAGGAGCGCATCTTCACCTCCATGGACATCAAGCCGATCACGGTGGATCGAGTGCGAGTGCTCGACGCGGCGAACGAAGCGACGACCTACCACTTTTTGCATGGCGTCGCGCAGCGCGTGTTCCTTGACTGTTCGCTTGAAGCGCCGGTCAGGCTGGATGTTCGCGCCGACAACAATGGCAAGCTATATGTTCTTGAAGCGAACCCGAAGCCAGACCTGCGGCGTCCGCGGGACGGCGTGATTAGTCTAATCTGCGCTGGACTTGAGCAGGAAGGCATGGATTATGAGGACTTAATCCTGTCAATTTTGGCGAATCGGTTGGATTATTTGTTCACAAATCGGCCAAGCTCGGTGCAACACATCCTAGCGCTGTTGGACGCCTAAGGCCGGAGGACTGAGTGAGCAGCCTAGAAGCGACAGCCAATGCCGATTAGTCTGGGTCAAAGACTAGCAGACTTTGCGTCCATGTTCATTATGGGCGTCTTCTCCCTCGGGCTGCTCGCCTATGTTGGATTTGGCGAAGCGTCTAACAATTATCCTCGCTTTGAAGTTGAAAAAGTAACCGCGCAGGCGCGCGCCGTTCAGTCAACGCTTGAGAAATATTTGAACGCGGGCTTGCCGTTGCGCCAGTTCGCCGGATTCGAGACCCTGGTGACGCCGATCATCCGGATCGACGACGCGCTGGACGGCATGGTCGTCGCCGATCGGCTGGGCCGCGTGGTGTTCGAAACGGCGCAGTCAGGCGTGACGCTCTCGAGCGTCGCCGAACTCGTCGATCCCGACAGAGTCGACGTCAAGGTCGTCGTTGGAGACGTTTACACTCAGGTTATTCTGCCGCTGCGGTCACGGTTCGGATTCGGCGGCCAGTTGGTCAGCTACGTCCCGAACGAGTACGTCAATGGGCAGATCAGAAAAGCGACGGCGATCCTGCCTTGGGCGGCCGCGATCGGCTCCCTTGTTCTGGGCGTGTTTGGCGCGGCGGTCGCCGGCATGCCGAGCGAGCGAAGATCACGATGGGACAAGATCGTTTTCGTCAGCGCCTTCCTGGCGGTGGCGGGCACGGTCGTCGTCGGCCTCGCCAATCTCTATTCGACCGGCGCACGCACCAAGGCGATCGGTCTTTCCGGCGCTTTGACGGAGCGGTTGAGCGTTGTCTACGACCTCGGACTCTCGCTTGACGACGTCGAAGGCTTTGACCGCACCTTCGCGGATTACCGGCGCCTGAACCCAGATCTGCGCACGATGGCGCTGATCGTGGACGGCAAGGTGGTGATCCACACCGATCCGACGGCCATTGGCAAACCGTTCGTGCCAGACCGCAACGCGTTCGAAGAAATACAGACCGTCGACAACGTGCCTGGCCTGGACGTCAAGGTGTCCGTGTCGATTCCCTATGACGTGGTTTATCTCGCGGTCGGTCGCAGCGCGAAGACCTTCATCGTGTTGCTGGTCGCCTCCGGCTTCATGGCCGGCCTGTTCTTTCAACTGGGCGGCGCCCTGCGTCGGATGCGGCAGGCGAGCGACATGCGCTCGACCGACGGCCAGAGCGCGGTCGAAGCGATCAAGCCCGCCCTGTTCCTGGGATTCTTCGTCGAGAATCTCTCCGTCTCCTTTCTGCCCCAGCTGATGCAGAAGTCGGCGATCGCCGGCGGCTTGCCGCCCTCCATCGCCTCGGCCATGTTCATGGCCTACTTCATCACTTTCGCGGGCGCGCTGGTGCCGGCCGGGATCTACGCCGCGCGCCACGGACCAAAGAGCTTGATTTTCGCGGGCGCTGCGATTGTCGCCGTCGCGTCCAGCGTGATCGCCTTGTCCGATCATTACGCGATCATCGTGCTGTCCCGGCTGTTGTCCGGTCTGGGCCAAGGTCTGCTGTTCATCGGCTCGCAGTCCTACATTCTCGCCTACGCGGCGGCGGACAAACGAACGCAGAGCGCGGGCATCATCGTCTACACTTTCAACGGCGGCATGCTTTCCGGAATGGTCATCGGCGGCCTGCTGGTCGGCTATGTCGGATCGACCGGCGTGTTCTGGATTGGAGCCGCCACGGCCATCGTGATCGCGCTCTACACATGGCTGCTGATCGCCCCGCCGCGCATGGCGCAGATCGAGGACACCTCGATCATGCGATCGCCGAAAGCGATCCTCGGCGTGTTCAAGAGCGGGGGCTTCCTCTGGACAACCTTGCTCGTCGGCATGCCGGCCAAGGCCGTGCTGACCGGCGTGATCATCTTCGCCATGCCCTTGATCCTCTCCGGCTTGAATCTTGAGCAGGAAGACATCGGGCAGGTGATCATGTTCTACGCGCTGGGCGTGCTGCTCGCGAGCCATTACGTCTCGCGTTACGCCGACCGGTTCGGTCACCTGCGCGACATCCTGTTCATCGGCTTGAGCCTCAGCGGCGTCGGCCTCGCGGTGATCGGCAGCGTTGGCTGGCCCAGCCTTGGCACGCAGGCGATCGGGCCGATCTATGTGACCTTGATCTTGCTGACCGGCACCTTCATCGTAGGTCTCGCCCACGGCTTCATCAACGCGCCGGTGATCAGCTTCATCGCCTCCACCGACGCCGCGCGTCGCTTGGGCGAAGCGCCCGTGACGGCTTTCTATCGGTTCATCGAGCGCGTCGGCCATATCGCCGGCCCGCTCGTGGTGGGCCAGTTGTTCTTCCTAAGCGGCCGCTCGCCCGCCGTCATCGCGTGGTTGGGTCTGGCCATGGTGATTTTCGCCGTGCTCTTTTTGCTGCGCCAAGAGCGCAAGGAGTCCTGAGATGCGCTTATTTCTGATGCTCGTGACGCTGCTCGCCGTCTCGTTCGGGGCGCAGGCGCAGCAGATGGTGTCCGTGACCGACTGGTTCCGTCTGTCGGCGGAGCAGAACGAAGGATGGTTGATCACCTCCACCGATCCGGATTCCGTCAGGATCGCTCCGAAGGTCGACGCGCCCAACCGCAAGCGCATCGCGGTGATCTATCCCCGCGCCTCGTCGGCCTACGACGTCGCGATCTCAACCATCCTCGAGACCTTCCTGCAGCGCGACGTGGTCGTGGACATGCACATCCGTGTCTTCCGCAACAATCTGGCGCGCGGCGCGGCGGTGCTGAAGGAAACCCTGGAGTCGAAGCCCGATCTGATCCTGGCCATGGGCTCGGAGGCGGTGGATTTCGTCTACGACAATTACAAGAAGGGCAGCATCCCGGTCGTCACCGTCTGCGCCAAGGACCCAGTCTCGCTGGGTCAGATGCCGGATTACGAGCGCGGCAGCGGCACCAATTTCGCCTTCACCTCGCTGAACATGCCGGTAGAAGTGCAGATGGCCTATCTGCTGGATCTGAAGCCGACCCTGAAGAACATCTCGATCCTGGTTGATTCGAAGAACACCAGCGCGATCGAAACGCAGGAACGCCCGATCGCTGAAGCGGCGCGCCGCCGCGGCTTCAACGTGATCGACGGGCTGGTGCGCGATCCGGCCGCCGCGCGCGAGGAGCTGAATCAGCTGATTCCTGCAGCCTTGCGCGAGATGCGCCGGACCGATCCGGAGTTGAAGAACAGCGTGTTCATCATCACCGGCTCGACCGCCGTGTTCCGCGAGATCGAGACGATCAGCCAGCTCGCCAAGCGCGTGCCGGTGCTGAGCCTTGTGCCCGAAGTGGTGCAGGCCGGCGACCAATCCGCCGCGCTGTCGATCGGCATCAGCTTTGAATCGAACGCGCGTCTGGCCGCCTCCTACATTCTCCAGACCCTGGAGAATCCGAGCCGCGCGGGTCAACTGCGCGTCGGCATCGTCTCGCCCCCGGACATTTCGATCAATTTTCGCCGCACTCGGGCGATCGGGCTTCGGGTTCCCTTCGCGCTTCTGGAGGCCGCGAGCTTCGTTTACGATCATGATGGCAAAGCCGTGCGCGTGCGCGGACAGCTCGTGAAGCCGGATCGGACGGCTACGCCCAGCGGCTGAAGAAGTCATCGCCAAACCCGTTCGACTTAGATCGCCATCAACCATATTGATTAGCGCAATCCACGGTCGCTTACGCTATTTCTATCGTGATTTGCGCTGATGGGTTGTTCATTCGATGCGGGTGTTCCGTGACTTGAAGATGGGGCTGAGGGAGGCGTTCCTCCTCGCGTCCGTCGTGATGGTTGCGGTCACCTCGGCCGCCATTCACGTGCCGTGGTCCTACATCTCCCGCGAATCGGTGGAGAACCTCGGCCAGCAAATGAACGACATGGTCGCGGTGAGCGTGTCGGACGAAATCCGAGACGTGATCGGCACCACGGAGACCGCGCAGATCGCGCTGTTTCAACTGGCCAAGTCTGGCGTGCTGGATTTGAGCGACAAGGCGCGGCGCGACGCCACGCTTCTCGCCTTTGTCCGCTCCCAGTCGCATTTCTCCTTCGTCAGCGTCGGCCTGCCCAACGGCGATTTCCTTGGGGCGCAGCGCGTCTCCCCCACCGAGTATCGCGTAATCGAGAGCCGATATGACGCGGCGTCCAAGACCGCCAAGCGCATCGAGGACGTCTATTCCGGCCGTGACGCCGACACCGTCGCCCGGACCGACGTGCGGTCCAACGACTTCTTCTCTCCCACGCGCAGCTGGTATCGCGCGGCGATGGATAAGCCCGGTCTCGTCTGGACCCCGATCTTCGTGTTCGCGAACACCGGCAAGGCC
>JBMLRS010000001.1:957-6837 GCA_049240905.1 Elsteraceae bacterium | reverse complement strand
CGCCCCGCCCGGGTGCGACCAAGACGCGGCTGGCGGCGGCCATTGGACCGGAGGCCGCCGCCGCCCTGTCGCGGGCGTTTCTGGAGGACTGCGCGCGCGCGGCGCTCGAGGCGGCGGCCGAAGCCGATCTGGCCCCGGTCGCGTTCCACCGCCCAGCCGACGCGGCGGATGAGCTGGCCGCGATCCTTGGCCCGCGCTGGCCGCTCGCCTACGCCGACGCCGGCGAACTCGGCGCGACGATGTTCGATGTCCTTCTCCGACTGCTCGATCTCTCGCCGACCGGCGCGATGATCATGGGCGCAGACATCCCGCTCATCAGCGCGCAGGCGATCGCGTTGGCCGCGCGCGCCCTGCGCGAGAGCGAGGCCCATATCGTGCTGATTCCCAGCGCCGACGGCGGCTATTGCCTGCTTGGCGTCCGCAGCCTCGCAGCCGCCGCCGCGCTCTGCGCGCCGATGGCCTGGAGCACGCCGACCGTGCTGCAGGAAACCCTGGATCGCGCGCGGGCGGCCGGCCTCACCGCCCAACTGCTCGCCGTCCAGCGCGACATCGACGAGGCGGCCGATCTCGATTGGCTCCGCGCGCAACTCCGCGCGGGCGCCCCCGGCGCTTCCGCCACGCGCAAGGCGCTGGCGGATCTTGAGGAGAAGCGGGGTCGATGACCGCGCATCGCCTGCTGTTGATCGGCGGCGGCCACGCCCATGTCCAGGTGATCCGCGCCTTGGCGGAACGCCCTGAGCCAAACCTAAGCGTCACGCTGGCGACCGACCGGCTCCTCACCCCCTATTCCGGCATGTTGCCCGGCCATGTCGCGGGCTTCTATGGCCGCGCCGACATGCATATCGACCTGGCGCGTCTCTCCCGCGTCTGTGGCGTGAGCCTGATCCCCTCGGCGGCGACCGCGATCGACCGGAACGCGCGCCGTGTCCTGTTTGAGGACGGCGGCGTCGCCGATTACGACACGCTGTCCCTCAACATCGGGGTCACGCCCGATCTCTCCGGCGTCGTCGGGGCGGAGCGCCGCACCGTCGCCGTGAAGCCGATCAGCGGCTTCCTCGACCGGTTGGACACGCTTCTGGCTGAGGCGGAGCGGCCCGACGGCCCGCGCCGCTTCCTCCTGGTCGGCGGCGGCGCGGCGGGCGTGGAGCTGGCGTTGGCGATCACGGCGCGGCTGAGGGCGTTGAACCCGTCAGGCCGGCCGTTCTGGGTCGGCCTCGCCTCCGCCGGCGATCTGGTCGCGACGTTGAACGCCGGCGTCCGGCGCCGCGTTCGCGCCGCTCTCGCGCGCCACGACGTGGCGGTTCTCGACGGCTTTCGAGCGGCGGAGGTCACCGCCGACGGCGTTCGCGCCCAGGACGGCCGCTTCACGCAAGCCGATTCGGTGCTGATCTCGACCGACGCGCGGGCGCCCTCCTGGCTCCAGAAGACCGGGCTGCCGGTCGATCCGGCCGGCTTCCTGCTGACCAACCGCGATCTCTCCTGCATCGGCGAACCCGCGATCTTCGCCGTCGGCGATTGCGGAACAGTGGCGGAGGATCCCCGGCCAA
This sequence comes from Elsteraceae bacterium, assembly GCA_049240905.1. Taxonomy (GTDB): domain Bacteria; phylum Pseudomonadota; class Alphaproteobacteria; order Elsterales; family Elsteraceae; genus JBMLRS01. The sequence continues at coordinate 5,290 of JBMLRS010000001.1, read as the reverse complement.
AGGCGGGCGTCTTCGCCGTGCGCCAAGGCCCCGCCCTGACCGAGAATCTTCGCCGCCGCGCGCGCGGCGCCCCGCTCGCGCCGCATCAGCCGGACCAGAAATTCCTGACCATCCTGATGACTGGCGATGGTTCAGCCATCGCCGGTCGCGGCGACTGGCTCGCGCTGGAGGGAAAATGGGTCTGGCGCTGGAAGGATTGGATTGATCGCCGATTCATGAGGAGGTTCTCTGAATTCCGGCGCTAAGCCGCCCCCGCGGGAGCCGCGGCTTCATGATCCCGGCCCCGGGCGACGTGGCGATGCGGGCTGCGCCAGACCTTTGCTTCCGGGCAGGCGGAAGATCGCCTGGACCCAGAAGCTTGGCGCGTCATGCGCGCGATTGGCTTGTCGCCGCAGGCCGATCCCGCAGGATCAAGGTGAAGCCCCAGCAGACGCCGAGCATGATCGCCGACGCCCAGAGACAGGCCGGGAGGCCGCCCGCCTGCATGAGGATCCCAGAGAGCAGAGTCCCGAACAGACGCCCCGCCGCGTTCGCCGCATAGTAAAAGCCGACATCCTCCGCCGCCTTTTTCGAGCCGGCGTAGGCCAGGATCAGATAGGAATGCAGGGAGGAAAGCACGGCGAAGAAAAGGCCGAACACGCCCAGCCCGATGGTCACGATCAGGTCCGGGCGCGCGAAATCGTTCAAGGACAGCGCCATTGCGAGACAGACCGGAATGGCGGCGAGGGCGGCGCCCCAGATCCGCGCGGCTGGAACCTCCGCCGAGAGCCCATCCGCGCTGCGCTTGACGAGAGCAGGCGCCAAGGCCTGAACGCCGCCATAGCCGATCGTCCAACTGGCGAGGAAGCCGGCGACGGCGATGAAGCTCCATCCCTGCGCATAGAGAAACACCGGCAGGCCAACGACGAACCAGACGTCGCGCGCGCCGAACATGAAGATCCGCGCCGCCGCCAAAAGGTTGATCGCCGATGACTTGGCGAACAGTTCGGAGAAGGACTTTGACGACTTCGCCTTCCCCAAGTCCCGAGGCAACAGAAACACGACCCCGATCAGCACCAGGCCGAGCAATGTCGCGAGCAGCCAAAGCGCCTGCGCGAAGCCCACCGCTTGCAGCAGCGCGCCGCCCAGGAAGAATCCCACGCCCTTCATCGCGTTCTTGGAGCCCGTGAACCAGGCGACCCAGCGGAACAGTTGGCCTCCCCCCTGTTCCGACGTCGCCTTGATCGCGGATTTCGAAGCGGTCTTGGTCAGATCCTTGGCGACGCCGGCGACGCCCTGGGCTATCACCACCCAGACCGTCGAGATCGTCGCGCTCCATGCGGGATCCAGCGCCGACAGCATCAGCAATCCGCTGATCTGGAGGAACAGCCCGACGCTCAGCATGCGCGGAATGCCGAACCGCACCGCCAGCCAGCCGCCTCCGAGATTGGCGAAGATCCCGGCCGCCTCATAAAGCAGAAACAGGAAGGCCAGCGCGAAGGGCGTGTATCCCAGTTGGTGAAAATGCAGCAGCACCAGCATCCGCAACGCGCCGTCGGTCAGGGTGAAGCTGAGATAGCTTCCCGTCACCAGGGCGTAGCTGCGAACGCCGGACATCAGACGCCGCGCGCCATCACGATGTTGGCGAGATCGACCATCCGGCAGGCGTAGCCCATCTCGTTGTCGTACCAGGCGTAGACCTTCAGCATCGTGCCGTCCGTCACCATCGTGCTGAGCGCGTCGACGATGGCGCTGCGCGTGTCGTTGGCGTAATCGGCCGACACCAGGGGGCGCTCCTCATAGCCGAGGACGCCGGCCAACGGCCCCGCGGCCGCCGCCTTGAACAGCGCGTTCACTTCGGTTTCGGTGACGGCGCGCTCCAGCTCGAACACGCAGTCGGTCAGGGAGGCGTTGAGGACCGGCGCCCGCACCGCATGGCCGTTCAACCGCCCCTTCAGTTCCGGATAGATCAGCGCGATCGCGGTGGCGCTGCCGGTCGTGGTCGGCTGCAAGGACAGCATCGCGGAGCGCGCGCGGCGCAGGTCGCGATGCGGCGCGTCGATCACGACATTGGTGTTGGTCGGATCATGGATCGTCGTGATCTGGCCATGGCGGATGCCGATCGCCTCATGGATCACCTTCACCACCGGCGCCAGACAGTTCGTGGTGCAGGAGGCGGCCGTCAGAAGGCGATGCGTCGCCGGATCATAGCTTGCGTCATTGACTCCGACCACGACGTTCAGCGCGTCGGCATGTTTGACCGGCGCCGCCACGATCACCCGTTTGACGCCGCGATCGAAATAGCCGTGAAGCGTTTCCGGCGTCAGGAACTTGCCCGTGCATTCCAGCACGACGTCGCAGCCGAGGTCGCCCCAGGGAATCTCGCCTGGCGTCGCCTTGCTCGAAAAGCCGATACGGCACCCGGCGATCTCGATCATCCCCTCGTCGGGGGCGGCGATCGGCGCGCGCCAGCGGCCATGGATGCTGTCGAAGGTCAACAGGTGGGCGGACGCCTGCGCGCCGCCCTTCAACTCATTGACGTGGGCGATGTCCAAGCGGTTCAGCGCGCGCGGATCGTCTGTCTCACGGAATACGCCGCCCATGGCCGCGCGCAGCACGAGACGCCCGATCCGGCCAAGCCCATTGATTCCAACGCGCATGTTCAATCCGCCTTTCTAGTTCGCCTGGGCGCGTTCGAGCGCCGCCACCGTGCCGCCGCCGATCTCGTCCAGCCTCGCCCGCATCGCCATGCGGTCGAGCGTTGCGAAGGGCAGATTGACGAAGATCGAAAGGCGGCGATGCAGGCCGCCGTAAAGCTCGTTCAGCAAAAGCGTCCGGTCGGCGCTGGCCGACGCCAGCTTCGAGGGATCCGGCAAGGGCCACGCCCCTGTCACCATGGTGCTCCCGAAGTCAGGACAGACCTGACCGTCCAGCGTGTCGCAGAGGGTGATCACGAAATCCATCCGCGGGGCGTCCGGCCCGACGAACTTGTCCCAGGACTTGCTGTGCAGGCCGGCGACGTCATGACCGAGCGTCCGCAGCCGCTCCAAAACTTCAGGCATCGGCGACGCGACCGGATCGGAGCCTGCGGAGTAGGCGCGGAATCGCTCTCCGCCGATCTGGTTCAGGATCGCTTCCGCCATGATCGACCGGGCGGAGTTATGGGTGCACAGAAACAGGACGTTGAAGGCGGGAGTCATGCTCGATTTCTCCTCTGCTGGGTCAGGGAAGAGCCGCGCGAGATCGCCACACAGATCAGGACGCCCGTCGCAGCAGGTCTCGGTGAGGAAAACCAAAAGCGCGCGCAGCGTCGCGATGCGGACCGCGTGGATGATCCGGCGCCCCTGCCGCGTCGAGAATGTCAGCCCCGCGCTTTCCAACGCGTTCAGATGGAACGACGCGGCTGAAGCCGTCTGCCCCGCCCGATCCGCGATCTCACCGGCCGCCAGTCCCCGCGGTCCGGCGGCGATCAACAGTCTGAGGATCGTCAGTCGGGTTTCGCCGGACAAGGCTGCGAAGATCTGCGCCGCTTTCGATGATTCCATATTTCAATTATCATTGAATAATGAATCTATGCAACTGACGCTGAAGCGGCGACCCGTCGTCAGGAACTGTCGCCCAAACTGGCCGAGCAGGAAGCACTCTGGAGTCTGGAGCGTCTCGGTTGAGAGGCTGGAGCGATGGCTTTCGATCTCTTGGTTCCGGGGACCCGCTTCAACTTTCGCCGAACATCTGAGGTCGCGCGATGCGGGAGAGTCCCGGCGGCTGCCCCGATCAATTCTCTTGAGCCTCCGCATCCCAGGCGCCCGCCCGCAGATCAACGGCGCCGGCGACCAGAGCGCGCTTCTCGATCTTGTTCGAGACCGTGCGCGGGAAGCCCTCGACATAGGCGTAGAAGCGCGGGACCTTGAACGCCGCCAGCCGCTGGCGGCAATGCGCCAGGATCGCCTGCGGCGGCAGAGCGTCTCTGTCGACGCCGTTCTTCAACTGCACATAGATCTTCACTTCCTCGCCGCGCATGGGATCGGGAACCGGAACCGCCGCGCAGTCCTCGACCTCCAGCAGTTCGCGCACCACCGCCTCCACCTCGCGGGCGGCGATGTTCTCGGAGGAGCGGCGGATCATGTCCTTGAGCCGGCCGACCAGCCAGAGGAAGCCATGTTCGTCGGCCTCGAACAGATCGCCCGTGCGAAACCAGCGCGGGCCGCCGTCCTCGGCCGCGCGGAAGGCTTCTTCGTTCGCGTCCGGTCGCCTCCAATATCCCTGCAGGATCGAACGCCCGCGCACCCAAAGCTCGCCTCGCCCGCCGGGCGGCGCCGGCGTGGGCAACGGCCCGCGCACAGCCGGCGAGTTG
>JBMLRS010000001.1:0-947 GCA_049240905.1 Elsteraceae bacterium | reverse complement strand
TCTCCCGGAACGGGCCGTCGAGGCCGACGGAGGCGGAGTCATACATTTCCTCCAGCGCGGCCGGCATGGCGGAACCGAGCCCGATCTCGGTCATGCCGAAACCTTCGCGCGCCAGCACGCCGAAGCGCTTCTTGAAGGCGCGGCAGGTCTCCCCGTCCCAGCCGAAAGTGGCCACCTGCTTCAGCGTGGTCGCGCCGTCGTCCGGCTCCTCCGGCTGGCGGGTCATCAGGATCGGGAACTGGCACCAATCGATCTCATAGCGCTTCACCCAACCGATGAAGCGGCTGGAGGAGAGCTGCGGCGCCATGAACAGGGTCGCGCCGGCCAGCATCGCCTTCAGCAGATGCCATTGCGGATCCATGTAGAAGAAGGGCTGCGCGGTCAGCATGCGCTTCGGGGGCGTCGCGTCCCACGCCAAAGCCCCCTGCGCCAGGGTCATCCAGTAGTCGTGGCTGAGCATGCAGCCCTTAGGAAATCCCGTGGTCCCGGAGGTGTATTGAATGTTCATCAGGTCATCCGGCGTCGGGCCGGTATCGGGCGGCGCGCGATCGGAAGCGACCTCGACCAGTTCATGGAAGTTCACGCGCGTGGACCCAGCCGCCGGATCCAACACGGCGACCCGTGAATCAGGCAGTCCGATTGGACGGGTCTCCATAGCCTCGAAGGCCGCCAGATGCTGCGCTTCAAGAATCGCGAAGGAGGCTCCTGAATCGGTGGTCACATATTCGATCTCGCGCGGGGTGTAGCGCGTGTTCACCGGCGCATGGACCGCGCCGATCTTGGCCAACGCCAACCAGATCAGGGGATAATCGATCCGGTTGGACAGCATGACCGCGACGCGGTCGCCCTTCTTTACGCCCCGCCCCAGCAGCGCGTTCGCGATCCGGTTCGTGCGGCGTTCGACCTCGGCGTAGCTGGCCTGCTCGCCGCGGTCGAACACATCCAGC